>JBILLY010000158.1:0-8226 GCA_044375835.1 Opitutaceae bacterium | reverse complement strand
CTAGGATGGGGGCGGTTGGGTGAATTGCCAGAGATGAGCGGTGGCGAGGCTGCGGTGCGGGGAGAACATCGCCATGAGGCGGCGGGTGGCGGCGACGTCGGGGCGCTCCTCGAGTTGCAGGAGGGCGAGCAGGCCGCTGGTGACGCCGGTATCGCCGAGGGGCACGCAGTCGGCAAAGCCGAGGGCGCGCATGAGGAGGTAGTTGACGGACCAAGGCCCGAGCCCGCGGACCGCGAGGAGCGTGCGTTCGGCGCGGGTCGCGGAGGCGGTGCGCAGCGCCGCGAGATCGAGTTTGCCCTCGGCGATCAGACGCGAGGTAGCGACGACGTAGTCGGCTTTCTGGCGCGAGAACTGGAGCGGGAGCAGGGCGGCCGGGTCGAGGGCGGCGACGGCGGCGGGGGTGGGCGGGGCGTGGAGACCTTCGGCGAGTTTTTCGCCGGTGAGCTCGATCAGGCGGCGTTTCAGGAGGCAGGCGAAGGGAAAGTTGATCTGCTGGCCGATGATGGACCAGAGCAGGCCGTCGTAAACGGAGGGCGTTTGGGCAATGCGGAGTTCCTCGCGGCCGGCGACGAGGCGGGCGAGCCCGAGTTTGCGGGCGAGGCGGGCGAAGGCGGCGGCGTCTTGCTCGAGACCCAGAAGGCCGACGACCAGGGCGTGGGCTTCGACGGCGGCGCGCGTGTCGAGGGAGACGCCGACGGCGGTAGGGGAAAGCTGGAGACGCAGCACGGCGGGGCCGGAAGACAGGCGGACCGCCAGCGTGCAGTTGTCGCCGACCAGGCGCTCGGTCACACTGTGGTTGTCGCGCGTGAGGGCGCGGCGGAGGTAGGGCAGGAGGTAGCCGTCGGGCAGGGCCACCGTGAACGAGCGGGCGGACGGCAGTCCGCGGTAGACGGCGGGCGTGAGGCCGTTGAGGCGCCGAAAGTGGTCGTGGAAAACGGAGAGCGATTCGAAGCCGACCTCAGCGGCCAGCGGGGCGAGGCCCGTGTCGGTCGAGAGCAGCCGGGCCTTGGCGGAGGCAAGACGGGCGCGGACGAGCAGATCGGCGGGGGTGAGGTGATAGTGTTGGCGCAGCAGTTCGAAGAGACGGGTAGGGCCGAAACCGGAGCGGCGAATGACGGCGCGGGCGTCGGGAAAGGCGGCGGGATCGGCGCAAATCTCGGCGACGAGGGTTTCGATGTCGGCGAGGACTGGGTCGGCGCCGCGGGCGAAATCGTCGGGGTGGCATTTCTTGCAGGGCCGCAGGCCGGCTTCGCGGGCGGCCTCGCAGGTGGGGAAGAAGCGGACGTTTTCGGACTTGGGCTTGCGGGCTTTGCAGGCGGGGAGGCAGTAGATGCCGGTGGTGAGGACGCCGGTGAAGAAGCGGCCGTTGCAGGAGGCGTCGCTCTCCAGCAGGCGGGCATACATGGTGGCGTGACTCAGGCGCATGACGGCAGGCTAGCAGAGTGGGCGAGCGGCGTCGTCCGGTTAATTTCGGAGCAATTTTCCGGTCCGTGCGCGCGGGCGGATGGGCGCGAGCGAGGGGGCGTTGGCGCGAGGGCGAGGAGCGGATGTCGGAGGCGAGACGGAGGCGGAAACGGGGCGCGAGGTGAAGGCGCGAGGGCGGAGCGGGCGCGGGAACGCAGGCGGGCTCGGCGCGCCGGCCCGACCGAGACACGAGAGGCCGACGGTGGGGCTGGCGCATCAAGGCGACGACCCACCAAGAACCCGAGATCCGATGAGGTGATGAGCCCGCCGCGTGAGAGGCGGACTCGTTTGCCACTCATGCTACCGCGGTTCCCTGCGCTCACGAGCAGGGCGACAACGGCAATGAGCGCGGGTCGGCCGCCACGCTATGTGCGCGCCGCTTTACTGCTGCTGCAGCTTCTTGAGCGCGCGTTCGATGCTCGCGACGTCGTGGAGTGCGTTGGCCGGGATCGGGAAGTCGGCGGTGAAGACGCGTAGTTGGGCGGATTTCTCCGGGGTGACGCGGGATTCGTCGATCTTGCCCTGGGCGTCGAGGACGGCGGCGAGGTTGAGGCCGATTTTTTCGGCGAAGAAGCGGTAGACGGCGGCGCGTTTGGAGGGGCCGTAGTCGTGGCCTTCGTCGGGCAGGTGGACGTTGGCGACCTGGGCGGTGGCGCCGTAGTAGCCGTAGATTTTTTGGAGGAAGGGGAACTCGATGGTCGGGTTGTGCTGCGTCCAGTCCTTGCCGTCGGACACGAGCAGCAGCGGGCGCGGGGCGGAGAGCGCGGCGATCATGGCGTTGTTGACGAAGTGGTCGGCGCTGCGGTGGATCGGCAGGCCGCTCTCGCAGGCGCAGCCGCCGAAGAAATACGACGACACCATCACGACGGGCGCGCTGACGGCGACGCGGGGATCGAGGGCGGCGAGGAGAAACGTCTGGGTGCCGCCGCCGGATTCGCCGCTCACGGCGACGCGCGCGGGGTCGACGCCGTCGAGGGAGAGCAGGAGATCGAGCGCGCGCATGGAGTTCCAACAGTGGAGGGTGAGCGCGAGGGGCGTGCGGTGGGCGTCCTGGCCGACGAGGGCCATCGACTCGCCGTAGGCAAACATGTCGATCGAGAGCACGACGGCGCCCATGCGCGCGAGGCTGGCGCAGCGGGCCTGCAGGCCGGGCCAGAAACGGGCGTGGTTGTCGTAGTCCTCGTTTTTCTCGATTTTGCGGTAGTGGCCGTGGGTCGAGAGCACGGCGGCGTAGGGCGGGCGGGCGACGGTGGGGCGGTAGAGATTGCCGGTGACCCAGTAGCCGGGGATGGATTCGAAGGCGACGTTCTCGACGGAGTAGCCGTCGTAGGTGCGGCGCTGGCGGATGGCGGGATTGAGCGGCGTGCGCTGCGGCAGCGGCGTCAGATTGAGCGCGGCGAGCATGCGCGTGCGCACGTGGGCGCCGTAAGCCTCCCACGCGGCGCGGTCGGGGAAACGCGCGAGGGCGGCGTCGAGCATGGCTTGGCCCTGCTCGGGTTTGAGGTAGGCGCCCGGGGTGAGCGCGGGGCCGCTGGCGGGCGGAGGCGGCAGGCCGGGCGGGTTCCAAGCGACCGCCGGAGCGGCGGCTCGGGCCGCCGGCGAAAGCGCGAGCGCGGCCAGCGCGATGCCGCCGGCCAAGATGCGGGCGGAGGTGGCGGACGAGGTGCAGGACGAGCGGTGGCGGAGGCTCGGGGTGGAGACGGAGACCGGTGAGGGCGCGGGGGAGATCATGGGGGAGGCGGCGGGGTGAAGTGGGAGAGGCGGCCTCACGCGGTGGCGTGGAGCTGGAGGAGTTCGAGCGGGACGATGGACAAGGTGCGTTCGTGGGTGGCCTGGATCACGACGGGGGCGGAGATGTCGTCGGAGAGCAGTTCGAGCCAACGGCTGGCGCAGACGCACCAGCGGTCGCCGGGCTTGAGGCCGGGAAACTGATACTCGGGGCGCGGGGTGCTGAGGTCGTTGCCGATGGCGATGCTGGCGGCGAGGAACTGTTCGGTGACCTCGACGCAGACGGTGTGGCAGCCGTGGTCCTGGGCGCAGGTGTCGCAGCGGCCGTTGCGGAAGAAACCCGTCATCGGGTCGGTGGAACAGGGCTTGAGCGGTCCGCCGAGAACGTTGCGGGAGGGCAGGGGAGTCATTGCGGGCAGCAAATCACGGTTGCGCGGCGCGATGCACGCAGAGATTTTCCCGGGTCAACTCCCTTCTCCCATGCCGACCACTTACGAAACGCTCCGGGCCGATATCATCACCGCCATGAAGGCGCGCGACGCCGCGACGACGACGGCGCTGCGCACGGCGGACGCCGCGATCAAGCGCGCGGCGATGGACGCGAACAAGGAGATCGACGAGGCGCTGACGATCACGACGCTGCGCAAGGCGGTGAAAAACCTGACGGACGCGAAGGCGGAGTTTGCGGCGGGCGGGCGCGCGGACCTCGTCGCGGCCAACGACACGGAAATCAAGGTGCTCGAAAAGTATCTGCCCAAAGGCCTCGAAGGCGCGCAACTCGACGCCTTGATCGCGGCGGCGATCGCGGAGTCGGGCGCGACGTCGAAGAAGGACATGGGCAAGGTCATCGGGGCGCTGAAGAAGCGGCCCGAGGCGGCGCTGATCGACTTCGGCGCGGTCAGCAAGCTGGTGCAGGCGAAGCTGCCGTAGGCGAGGCCGGAAGGCGGAAGGCGAAAGGCGGAAGGCGGAAGGCAGACTGCGAAAGGCCGGATCGCGCCGGCGGAAGGACGGCGCATGTCGCGCGGCCGGGCGGGAGGAGACCGCGGGCGGCGGGGAGCCGCGGCACGGTTAGTTCATGAGGGCATTGACGACGGCGTTGAGGATGCCGATGAGCGCGGCGCCGGAGATGAGGCCGGCGCAGATGGGTTCGCAGCAGCCGACCCAGAGGGCGTGGCCCTTGGTGCCGGGTTGCGTGTGGCGGCGGCCCATGACCCAGAAAATCAGCGCGCCGAGCCACATCATGAGGCAGGCGTCGGGCGGCAGGACGACGCCGAGGCCGAGGCCGACGGCGGAGATCGGGAAGCGGCCTTTGGTGACGATGCGGGCGACCTCGAAGACGACCGCGAGGACGGCGGCGATCGCCATGGAGACGATGGCGGAGACGGGTAGGTTTTTCAGGCCGGAGGCGACGAGGTCGGAGACGCCCTTCCATTCGAGGGCCTTCGGGAAGGGGAACGCGTCGCTGAGCAACGTAGCCGTGCTCCGGATACCGTCGGCGGCCGGCGGGAGGAAGAGCAAAAAGAAGAGCGGCGTGGAGGCGAGGGCGCCGGCGACGATGCCGATGCAGTGGCCGACGGCTTGCTGGCGGGGTTTGGCGCCGAGCATGTAGCCGGGCTTGATGTCGGAGAGAAGGTTGGCGCCGTTGAGGGCGACTTCGCTGGTCATGCCGCCGGTCATGAGGTTGGTGGCGGGGTTGCTGCGGTCGATCGCGCCGAGGCTGAATTGCGTGATCTTGGCCATCGTGCTGGTGGAGGTCCACGACGTGAGGGCCATCGAATTGGTGCAGATGATGGTCAGCAAGAACGTCAGCGGCAGCGCGAGGAAGGCGAGGAACCACGGGACGCCGAAGAACCAGTGGGTAAGCCATACACCGATCACGCTGAGAATCGGGAGGCCGACATAGGAGACCCAGAGCGGGAGCTCGATGTCGCGCAGCGGGTCCTCGGCTGGCGCGGCGGAGGCGGCGGGCGCGGTTTCTTTTTTCCGGCCGAAGACAGTGCGCCAGGCGGCGCGGAAAATCTCGGGCTTGGCGCCGAGGGCGACGAGCGAGCCGACGACCATCATGGTGACGCCCCACCAGATGGACCATTGGGTGACGATCTCGCCGCGGGAGACGGCGATGGTCTTGCCGGCGGCGGTGACGCGCGGGGCGATGTCGCCGCGCTGGATCATCCACGGGGCGAGGAGGGCGAAATTCACGAGGGTGCCGAGCATGACGCTCGAGGCCATCCGGATGCCCATGAGGCCGCCGACGCCGACCATGGCGGCGTCGAGGCCGACCCGGAGGCCGAGCGTGCGCACGTCGACATTCATGATCTTCGGAATCCAGCCGTGGACCGAGGTGGCGAAGAGGTAGTAATACTCGTCGATGCGTTCGCGCAGGTGCCAGGGCTTGGCGAGGCCGAGGAGCCGATCGAGGTGCAGAATCTTGAACTGCACGAGCCGCTGCAGCGCGTCGCTCATGAGAAACTGCAGGAAGCCGGCGGCGCCCGCGACGACGGCGAGGACCTTGGCCTGGTAGAGGCCCAGGTCGCTCTTGCCCTCGTATAGCGTGTCGAGCACGACGCCGCTGGCGCGGCCCTCCGGGAAGGGGAGCTGGTCCTCGTTGATGAAACGGCGCTTCAGCGGAAAGGCGACGAGCACGCCGATGAGGGACATGACGCCGTTCCACACCATCATCTGCCACCACGGTATGATCTTTTCGGTGACGAGCATGTAGGCCGCCATGGTGCCGATGAGCGGCGTGATCATGTAGCCGGCGGCGGAGGCGATGGACTGCGTGCAGTTGTTCTCGAGGATCGAGATGTCGGCGGCGATGCCGGCCTTGCTGAGAATCTTGAAGAGGCCGAACGCGAGGATGACGGACGTGAGACCGACGCCGATGGTGATGCCGGTCTTGGCGCCGATGTAGAGGGCGGTGGCGGAGAGGATGGCGCCGAGGAAGAAACCGCTCAGGCCGGCGCGCCACGTGAGTTGGGGCAGATCACCGCGGTAGACCTTGTCGAACCACCAGCGGTCTTTCTGGGCGCGCGACCACGTGCGGATCTGTTCGTCGGTGAGTTGGGGCAGGGGCATGGGTCGACGGGGGGAGGAAGGCGGCGGGGGACGGACGAAATGCTGGAGGCGCGCGGAGGGGTTTGGCGAGAAATGTGCTTGGTCGGGACCGGACCGCAGGGCAAGTTCGCCGCGTCCCCATGCGCCCCAGCTCCGCCGCGATGAAGCAAAACGTCCTGCCGGCCCTGGTCTGTTTCGCGGTGGCGTTCGGATTGGCGCAAACGCCGTTTCTCCGGCGCGTGGAAAATCTCACGCTGGACGAGCGGACGAAGCTCCGGGCGAACTACCAGTCGGCGGTGCCGTCGGACGCCTTGGCGCTGGTGGCGATCGACCAATCGAGCCTGAGCGGCTTCGGTGTTTGGCCGTGGCCGCGCGACCTGCACGGGGATTTTCTCCAACTCGTGGGCCTGCGGAAGCCGAGTGCCGTGGCGTGGGATATCCTGTTCGACGATCCGTCTGAGCTCGACGGGCCCTTCGCGAAGGGGGCGTTGCGGGCGGATGTGCCGGTGATTCTGGGCGCGAACGCGAGCACGGTGGCGGACAGCGGCATGAAACCCGACGCGGAGAAGGTGCGCGCGACGCGGCTCGCGGCCCTGCCGAACGTCGAGGGCGACCGCACTCGCCTGGTCGGCGGCGAAGCGATGCGGCTGCCGGTGGGATCGCTCGGTGCGGTGACGGAGGTCGGGTTCGTGGACACGCCGCCCGATCTCGACGGCGTGCGCCGGGCGGCGCCTCTCGTGGTGCAGATCGCGGGCGAAGTTTACCCGTCCTTGTCGCTGCGGAGCCTGATGGCGTATTGGCGCGCGGAACCCAAAGACGTCACGGTGCGGATCGGGCGCGACGTCGTGATCGCGACGCCGCTGGCGACGCGCCGGATCCCGATCGACGACCGCGGGCGCTACTGGATCAATTTCCGGCATCGCGACTCGGACTTGGCGACCTACGGTTACGACCAGATCGTGTCGCAGCTGCACACGCGCTACGTGAAAAAGGAGCCGGGGCCGATCCCGCCTCTCACCGGGCGCATTCTGCTGATCGGGCAGACGGCGGACGGACTGACGGACATGGGGCCGACGCCGTTTTCCCCGCTGACGCCGCTGGTGCTCGTGCATGCCAACGTGATCGACAATGTGCTGAACAACGATTTCGCGCGCCGGGTGCCGCCCGGGTGGGTGTGGCTCGGCTCGCTGACGGTGGGCATCGGCTGCCTCTTTTGGCTGACGGAGCGGAAACTGGCGCTGCAGGTGGTGGTGGCGCTGGGGGTGCCGGCGGCCTTTGTGTTTGCGGCGGCGGTCGTGTGGATCGGGGGGAGCTGGGATCTGCCGGTGGTGGGCCCGGTCCTGGGCTTCGGCTCGCTGCAATTTTACATGATTGCCCGGCGGGTGCTGCAGGAGCAGCGGGCGAAGGAGCAGATCAAAGGGATGTTCGGGAGCTATCTCTCGCCCACGCTGGTGACCAAAATGGTCGATGCGGGCGAGATGCCGCGTCTGGGCGGGCATCAGGTCGAGCTGACGGCCTACTTCAGCGACATCCAGGGTTTTTCGACGTTCTCCGAGCTGTTGCCGCCGGACCGACTGGTGGAACTCATGAACGAGTATCTCACGGCCTGCACGGACATCGTGCAGGAGGAGGGCGGCACGCTCGACAAATACATCGGCGACGCGATCGTCGCGATGTATGGGGCGCCGGTCGCGCTGCCGGACCATGCGTATCGCGCGTGCGTATCGACGCTGCGGGTGCAGGCGCGGCTCGCCGAACTGCGCGAGAAGTGGAGGTCGGAGGGCGGGAAATGGCCGGAGATCGTGTGGCGGATGCAGTCGCGCATCGGCCTGAACAGCGGTCCCGCCATCGTCGGCAACATGGGCAGCAGGTCGCGCTTCAACTACACGATGATGGGCGACACGGTGAACCTCGCGGCCCGTATGGAGTCCGGGGCCAAGCAGTGGGGCGCCTACGTCATGTGCACGGACGAGACGAGGC
>JBILLY010000432.1:0-4772 GCA_044375835.1 Opitutaceae bacterium | reverse complement strand
GGGCCGGCGCCGCCGCGGAGAAATTTAAGGGCCATGAGCTTCACCTGCCACGCGACGCCGGCGAGGCCGGTGCCGTTGTTGCCGACGGCGCCGATGATGCCGGCGACGTGGGTGCCGTGGCCGAGGTCGTCGGCGGGGTTGCCGTTGTTGAGGATGGCGTTGATGCCGTGGACGTCGTCGATGTAGCCGTTGTTGTCGTCGTCGCGGCCGTTGTTCGGGATCTCGCGGGGATTGACCCACATGTTGGCGGCGAGGTCGGGGTGGTTGAAGCGGACGCCGGAATCGATGACGGCGACGACGATCTCGGAGGCATCGGTGCGGAGGTCCCAGGCGGCGGTGGACTTGAGGTCGGCGCCGGCGATGCCGTTGTTGGAGCCGTCGTTGGCGTGGGCCCACTGTTTGGAAAACTCGGGGTCGTTGGGGGTGACGGTGGCGGCGCGGATGGTGTCGGGCTGGACGTAGTCGTAGCGGCCGGTGGCCTGGAGGCGGGCGACGGCGGCGAGGGTGGATTCGCCGGGGGCGAGCGTGACCTCGATCTCGCGCAGATCGCCGAAGCGTTCCCAACGGCGGCGGACGCGGAGGCCGTCGCGGGATTCGTCGGTGTCGATGCGGGGGCGGTGGGAGGCGCGGGGTTTGGCGAGGACGACGCCCTCGCGGTAGCCTTGGGCGAGTTCCTTGGCGGAGAAGGGCGGGCGGTCGGTGGGCGGGGCGGTGGGTTCGGGGGCGGCGCGGAGCGGGGTGGGCACGCCAAGCAGGGCAACGAGGGCGGCGCAGGCGGCGGCCAAAGCGGAGGCGAGGCGGGCGAGGTGCGGGAGCGGACGGCGGCCGGGGCGGCGGGAGATACGGGCGAGGGGTTGGGCCGGCGGCGGGGAGGGGCGCGAGGTTTTCAACGCGGCGCAGGATGGGCGGCGGCGGGTGCGGGGCAAGTCGCGGGCCGGGGACCACAGGAATAGGGCGGCGAGCGATCGGGGCCGGGAGGGACGAGGTCCCGGGCGGGGCGGACACCCTGTCAGGGAGGCGTTGTAACGTCGTTGTCACGGAGACGTGACGGGGCGTCGCTCAAGCACGGCCCGAAAAGGCACGACTGGAGAGGCGTGACCACGAATAGCAGCGCGAACACGAGGCCAAGCGGCGGGCAGGAACGGCATGGCGGAGACGGGCCTGCGCCGGCGACGGCGATGTCGCGGGGATGCCGTGTCCTGGAGGAGATGGTGGGGACGCGGGCGGTGTTTCCCGGAACGACGACGATGGAGTCCGCATTGAAGCAGATGCAGCGCGAAGGATGGGCGTTTGCCGCGGTGGTCGAGCACGGGAGGGTGTTGGGGCAGGTGACGCGACGCGGATTCGAGGAGTTGATGGCGAGTCGGTTCGGTTTTTCGCTGAATGCCCGGCGGCCGGTGGCGGAGAGCGCGCTGGCGCCGTCGCTGACCGTGCGGACGGAGCAGCCGCTGGAGGAGGTGCTGGCGGCCTTGAACGAACGGCCGGAGGCATCGTTTTTCGACGACGTGATGCTGGTCGATGCGGAGGGGCGCTACGTGGGCTACATTCCGACGCGGGCGCTGGTGCGGTTGCAACAGGAGCTGCTGGTCCGGCATGCGGAGGAATTGGCGGAGGCGATCGCGGTGGCGCGGGCGGCGGAGCGGGCGAAGGCGGAGTTTCTCGCGAACATGAGCCACGAGCTCCGGACGCCGATGAACGGCCTCATCGGGATGGGACACCTCCTGCTCGCCACACCGCTCGACGCGGATCAGCGCGACTTGGCGCAGACACTCTGCCAGGGCGGGGAATCACTGCTGGCGATCATCAACGACGTGCTGGATTTCTCGAAGATCGAGGCCGGCCGGCTGGTGCTGGAGGAGATCGATTTCGGATTGGCGGAGCACCTGGAGCTGGCGCTCGATCTGCATGCCGAGGCGGCGCAGCGCAAGGGGCTGGAACTGGTGATGACGATCGACCCGGCGGTGCCGCGGGTGGTGCGGGGCGACCCGGTGCGGCTGCGGCAGGTGCTGCTCAACCTGATGGGCAACGCGATCAAGTTCACCGCCAAGGGAGAGGTGGTGGTCGAGATCGGTCTCGATGAGAGGGCGGCGGCCGGGCCGCGCCTGCGGGTGGAGGTCGCGGACACGGGCATCGGGATCGACGAGGAGGCGCAGAAGCGGTTGTTCAATGCGTTTGTCCAGGCCGACACCTCGACGACGCGGTGCTACGGCGGGACGGGACTCGGGCTGGTGATTTGCCGGAAGTTGGTCGGGGCGATGGGTGGTCGGATCGGCGTGCGCAGCGTGGTCGGGGAGGGGTCGACGTTTTGGTTCACGGTCCAACTCCAGCAGCCGGCGGAGCGCGATGAGTTCCAGGTGGTGCCGCCGGGGTTGGCGGGGCATCGGGTGCTGGTGGTGGACGACAATGCGACGAACCGGAAACTGCTCGACCGGTTGTGCGCGGCATGGGGGTGCGTGCACGAGTGCGCGGAGTCGGCGGCGGCGGCGATGGCGGCGATGCAGACGGCGCAGCGCGCCGGGCGGCCGTTCGGCTTGGTGGTGCTCGACCATCATATGCCGGGAACGGACGGACTGGGTTTGGCTCGGGCGATCCGCGCGGAGCCGGAGCTGGTGCAACCGGTGATGGTGCTGCTGACGTCGCGGGGGCAGCGCTTGCCGCCGGACGAGATGGCGCGGCACGGCTTGGCGGCATGCGAGATGAAGCCGGTGCATCCCGAGAAGTTGCGGGGCAGTCTGGCGCGGGCGATGGCGACGGTGCCGCAGCCGGAAGAAAGCGGCGGGGGTGTGCGGGCGGAGAAATCCGGCCCAGGGGCGGACGCGGCCGGAACCGGCGAAGGCCGGGAGGAGCGGCGCATCCTGGTGGCGGAGGACAATCCGGTGAACCGGAAGGTGACGGTGTTGCAGCTGCGGAATCTGGGCTTTGCGGCGGATGTGGCGGAGAACGGGCGGGAGGCACTGACGGCGGTGCGGCGGCAGACCTATGCGCTGGTGCTGATGGACGTGCAGATGCCGGAGATGGACGGGTTGGAGGCGACGCGGCAGATCCGGGCAGCCCAGACGGCCCGCGACCCGGGTGTCCCGGCGCGACTACCGATCGTGGCGATGACAGCGAATGCGATGAGCGGCGACCGGGAACTCTGCCTGGCGGCGGGGATGGACGACTATCTGGCGAAACCGGTGCGGCCGACGGCACTCGGTGCGGTGCTCAAGCGCTACCTTGCGGGGGAGGCCGGAGCAGCGATCGAGTCCCGGACGAAAGCGGGCGACCTGTCCCCGGTGTAGCCGCGGGAAGAGACGAAGCCGGCGGCGGGACTTGCCGCGGGCGGAGCGGACGAGCCGCCGGCAACTTTCATGACAACGACGATACCACGATCGGGAGACACGCTGCACGGGCGTTTGCGCATCACGGTGGGAGCACTCGCTTCGACGGGGGTGATTTTCTGTGCCGTGGCCGTCGCCCTGCTGGCGCAGGCGGCGGCGAACATCGGCGGCGTGGCCCGGGAGATGAAAGACCGGGCCGAGCCGGCGATGAGGCTGATGCGGGTGACCGGAGAACTTGAACGACGCGCGTTCGGCTTCGCGCGGTCGGGAGCGGCGGGGGATCGCGCGGCGGCGGAAAAGGGATTCACGGCGCTCATCGCGGAGATCGGCGCGGTGCGGACGGAATCGGCGGCGGACGGCACGGACGAATTCGCGGGGATGTTGCGCGAGACGGGAGGGCGGGTCGCGAGGTGGCGCGGCAACTTCGACGAGTTGGGGACGGTATCGATGCAAGCGGAACGCTCGACCCGGGGGATCGCAGCGCAGACCTCGGTGCTGGCGACGCTCTTCCACCTGTTGGCCACCGACGACGGGACGACGTTCGCCGGGGTGCGGGCGCCGCGACACAGGGCGGTCTTCCAAGGGGGGCTGGGCGGGCTCGGCGAGGTGCAGAACGCGGTGCTGTTCGCGACGTCGTTGCGCGACCCGACCCAACTGGGGCGAGGGCGGACAGCGTTGGCCAAGATCGCGACGGAGGTGGAGGCGGTGCTGGAGGCCACGCCGCACTCCGACTTGCGCGACGCGATCGCCGAGACCCGGGACCGGGTAAAGGACGTGGGCGACGAACTGGCGAGTCTGGAGGGGACGCTCGGGAGAAGGAACCAGCTGGAGACCACGATGGGGGAGACCGTGGCGGAGACGGTCGGCGCGATCGTGTCGCTGGCGCAGCGGACGATGCGCGAGACGCTGGCGGTGAGCGGACAGGCGCAGGTGCGCCTGACGGCGATGCTGTGGGGGATCAGCGGGGCGGCGCTGGTCTGTGTGTTCGGAGGGGTGGCGATTGGACGATGGATCGCGGGCGGAATCGTGCGCCGGGTGGCGCCGGTCGCCACGACGCTCTCCGCGACCGCGCGAGAGACCGCGGGCAATGTAGCCGAACTGAAGGCGCACGCGGCGACTGTCGCCGATGCCGCGATCGGGCAGGCGGGCGTGGTGAGGGACTTGGGAGGGAAGACCGAGGCGCTGGCGCGGGCGGTGGACGACAACGGGCGGAAACTGGAGGCCGCGGCGACTTCGGCCGAGGTGGCGCAGCGCCGGGCCAAAGCCGGGATGCAGCGCTTGGGGGAGTTGCGGACGGCCATGGGGGAGATCGTGAATTCGAGCGGGCGGGTGCGGGAAGCAATGGGGGTGATCGACGACATCGCGTGTCAGACGAATCTGCTCGCGCTGAACGCGGCCATCGAGGCGGCGAGGGTGGGAGAGGCCGGGCGGGGTTTCGCGGTGGTGGCGGAC
>JBILLY010000771.1:0-3086 GCA_044375835.1 Opitutaceae bacterium | reverse complement strand
TCCGGAAGGCGACAGCGGTCAGAGGGCGAGGAGCGGTTCGACGATGGCGGCGAGTTGAGGCAGCGAGAAGGGTTTGGACACCACCGGCGCACGCCATCTGGCGATGCGGGTTTCGAGCGCGACGTCACCGGCGTGGCCGGTGATGAAGGCGAAATGTTTCGCCAGTTCGGGATGGGTCGCGAGGAGACGCTCGTAGAGATCCGCGCCGCCCAGCACGGGCATCTGGATATCGCAAAGCACCAGAGCGTAGTCGTGACGCGCGATCGCGACGAGAGCCTCGGCTCCGTTGGTCGCCAGGTCGATGGGACAGGCGCAAAGTCGCCGCAGCATTTCCTGGAGCACGTTGCGGACTACCTCTTCGTCGTCGACGACCAGAATCCGGGAGATCGCCGACTGCGCGGCGATCGTGCGACCCGGACCCGGCGGAACCGCCCGGTCCGCGGGGGGAGCGGGCGCGAGGAAGGAGTCGGCAGGAAGGCACACACAGAAACGGGCGCCGGCTCCGGGTGTGCTGGTGGCATGGATCTCGCCGCCGTGGGCGCGGACGATGCCGAAGCACACGCTGAGGCCGAGGCCGGTGCCGCGTTCGGGGCCCTTGGTGGTGAAAAAGGGATCGAAGATACGATGGAGATTTTCCGGCCGGATGCCGCAGCCGTTGTCGGTGACGGTCAGCTCGGCCCGGCGGTCGCGGCTCCGGACCTCGATGCCGAGGCGCGCGGAGGCGATCCCAGCCAAGGCATGGAGGGCGTTGAGGACGAGATTGAGCAGCACCTGCTTGAGCTCGGCGTGGTTGCCGTGCACCTGCACCGGTGCGTCGGGCAAGTCCACGACGACCTCGCAGCGGGCGGCGCGGATCTCGAAGCGAAGCATCACCATGGTTTCGGAGACGACCGCACGGAGGTCGACGGTGGCCATGTCGCTTTGCGTGGGCTTCGAAAGCTGGAGGAGCTGGCGGATAATGTGGGCGGCTTCGGTGACGCTTTGCCGGATATGGCGGGTAAAGATCTGGGCTTCGCCGCGGGCTTCCAGTTCGAGCAACTCGGCGAAGCCGTGGACGGGGGTGAGTTTGTTGTTCAGTTCGTGGGCGATGCCGCCGACCAACGTGTCGAGGAGGGACTGTTTTTCCTGCCGGCGGGCGTTGCGCTCCAGAATGCGCTGCTCGGTGATGTCGTCGAGGCAGGCGCAGATTTGCCCGGTCTCTTTGATCCACCCGGTGGAGAAGCGGAACACCCGCGGGCCGCGGTCGGGGACATTCAGGGTGAATTCGCGCGTGCCGGGCGCGATAACTGCGTCCGCGAGGCCGCGCAGCAGGCGGAGGAAGCTGTCGCGTTCGGGTTCATCGACCCACGTCACGAGCGAGACGAGGGAGACGGGCTGATCGAAGCCGAGCAGTTGGCCGAGGCGTTGGTTGTGCTCGTGGATCAGGCCATCCTGGTCGAGGAGCGCTACGCCGAGGGAGTGGGCCTCGAAGAGACCGAGATACAGGCTGCGCGATTGGCGGGCGGCGTGGATCGCGCGAAAGAGATCGAGGTTCTGGGCATGCAGCGTCGCCTGTTGTTCGCGCAAGGCCTGGAGCTGCTCGGCGACGAGACGAGACTGCAGTTGCGCGAGGGTTTCGGCGCGGATCAATCCCAGCAGACGATAGGCGCGGTCGACGAGGACCACATCCTCGTGAAAGGCGTCGCCGCGGCGCGAGAGAGCAAGGTCGAGCAGTCGGCGGACGGGCGTGTCCTCCGGGGCGACGAGCGGTTCGCGTGAAAGCGCCATCTCGACGGGACTGCGGCTGTTGAGGGCAAAGCCGAAGCGCGAGCCGAGGATGAAACCGACCTGGCCGCGCGAGCAGAGGCCGATAACCCGGTCGCCGCGGACGACCGCCATATATTCCACATCGCGGGCACGGAAGTTGTCGTAGGCGAATTCCAGACCGTCGGTGGCCTGCAGGAACTCGCGGTGGTGGACGAGACTGGCCAGGGTGATGCGCTCACTGGCGAGCGGCGCGGATTGGTCCCGGCGGAACGCCGAGGAACTGGCGGTCGAGAACTGGATGAGGTCCCCGTCAGGTGCGGAAAGCCCGGCGCCGAGTTCGGTGCGCTCATTCATGGCGGAGATCGTGGGACGAGAGTGCCGATTTCGGTCCGGCAACGCGAGAGGCTCCCGGTGACAAACCGGTGATATCCGTCGGCTAGGCGCGGCGGAGGGCGGACGGCGGCGGGTGCGGGGCAAGTCACGGACGGCGCGGGGCGGGTGCGATGGGGTGCCGGGCGGACGTGCGGACGAGCGCGGGGCGCGCGGAGAGGCGGCGGCGACGGACGGGTGCAGCGCGGCGCGGGCGAGAGCGCCGACTGCGCGGGCGGGCGGGCAAAATCCCGTTTGCATCGCGGCGGACCGGGGTGTCACGTTTGCCGGCCATGTCTGCCGCCGCCGCTTCCGTTGCCGAGCCCACGCTGGATCGTTTTTCGCTGCCCGATGCGGGCGGCCATTTCGGCCGTTACGGCGGGGTGTTTGTGCCGGAGACGCTGATGACGGCGCTGCAAGAACTGGGCGAGGCCTACGCGGCGGCGCGGCAGGATCCGGCGTTTCAGACGGAGCTGAAGCACCACCTGAAGGAGTTCGCGGGGCGGCCGACGGAGCTCTATTTCGCGGAGCGGCTGACGCAGCATTGCGGCGGCGCGAAGATCTACCTGAAGCGCGAGGACCTGCTGCACACCGGGGCGCACAAGATCAACAACGCGCTCGCGCAGGCGATTCTGGCGAAGCGGATGGGCAAGCAGCGGATCATCGCGGAGACGGGCGCGGGGCAGCACGGTGTGGCGACGGCGGCGGCGTGCGCGAAGTTCGGGCTCGAGTGCACGGTCTACATGGGGGCGCACGACATGGAGCGGCAGGCGCTGAACGTTTTCCGGATGCGGCTGATGGGTGCGAAGGTGATCGGCGTGGAGGCCGGCCAGAAGACGCTGAAAGAAGCGATCAACGAGGCGATGCGCGACTGGGTGACGAACGTGCGCGGCACGCACTACATCCTCGGCACGGCCTACGGTTCGCACCCGTATCCGATGATGGTGCGAGATTTTCACCGCGTGATCGGG
>JBILLY010000156.1:0-8254 GCA_044375835.1 Opitutaceae bacterium | reverse complement strand
GGTGCAGCAGGAGATATGCGTAGGCTTGGTGTTTGAACCGGCCGACGCGGCCGCGGAGCTGGTAGAGTTGCGAAAGACCGAAGCGGTCGGCGCCCTCGATGATGATCGTGTTGCTGTTGGGGATATCGAGGCCGCTCTCGATGATCGTCGTGGAAACGAGCACGTGATACTTGCCGGCGACGAAGTCGGTCATCACCCGCTCGAGCTCGTCGGCCTCCATCTGCCCGTGGCCGACGCCGACGGTGACATCGGGCATGAGTTCGCGCAGGCGGGCGGCGACAAGGTCGATCGTCTGGACGCGGTTGTGCAGGTAGAACACTTGGCCGCCGCGGCGCAGTTCGTAGCGCACGGCGTCGACGACGATTTTTTCGTCGTAGGTTTTCACGATCGTCTGGATCGGGTGCCGGTTGGTGGGCGGGGTCTCGATCACGCTCAGGTCGCGGGCGCCGGTGAGGGCCATGTAGAGCGTGCGCGGGATCGGCGTCGCGCTCATGGAAAGCACGTCGACGGTAGCGCGCATGGCCTTGAAGACCTCCTTGTGCTTCACGCCGAAGCGCTGCTCCTCGTCGATGATGACGAGGCCGAGTTCCTTGAAGACGACGTCGCTCTGGAGGAGCCGGTGGGTGCCGATTAGGATGTCGACCTGGCCGGCGGTCGTGGCGGCGGCGATTTTCTTCAGCTCGGCGCGCGAGCGGAACCGGCTGAGCATCTCGACGACGATCGGGTAGCCGGCCATGCGCTCGCGGAAGGTATTGAGGTGCTGCTGCGCGAGCACCGTGGTCGGCACGAGCACGGCGACTTGGCGCCCGCCCTGGACGGCCTTGAAGGCGGCGCGGATGGCAACCTCGGTTTTGCCGAAACCGACGTCGCCGCAGATCAGGCGATCCATCGGTCGCGTTTTCTCCATGTCGGCCTTGGTCTCTTCGATGGCGCGGAGCTGATCGCGGGTCTCGGTGAAGGGGAACGAGCCTTCGAACTCCTTCTGCCAGTCGGTGTCGGCCGCGAACGCGTGGCCCGGCTGCGCCTCGCGGGCGGCGTGGATGCGGAGCAACTCGGCGGCGAGGTCGATGGTGGCGCGCTCGGCGGCCTGGCGGGCCTTCTCCCAGCGGCCGGAGCCGATGCGGCCGAGCTGGGGCTTGGCCTTGCTCAGGCCGACGTAGCGGCTGATGAGGTGCGACTCCTGGAGCGGCACGTGCAGCGTCACGTGGTCGTCGAATTCGAGGGAGATCACCTCCCGGATACCCTGGGCCGTATCGAGTTTCGTGAGACCGCGGTAGAGGGCGATGCCGTGCTGGAGGTGGACGACGAAGTCGCCCTCGACGAGTTCGGAGAAATCGAGGAGTTGGTCGACCTGGGCGCGGTGCGCGATCGCGCGGGCGCTCGGCGCCGGGCGGCGCGCGCGTTGGCGGCCGAAGATCTCGGTCTCGGTCACGACGACCAGGCCGGCGGCGGCGGGCGCGGCGCCGCCGAACCGGGCGGAATCGCGGAAGGTGAGGCGGAAGCCCTCGTTGAGGCCGCCGCGGAGCCAGCGCGGGCGGAGGGCTTTCAGTTTGGGGTCTTCGGCGAGGATTTCCTGCGTTCGCTTTTCCTCGCCCTCCTTGGACACGACGAAGGCGACGTCGTATCCGGATTTTCGCCACGAGGCGGCGAGGCGGAGAAACTCGCGCCGCGCGTCTTCCTCGACGACGAGGCGTTCCTGCGCCACGAGGGCATCGTCCGGGTAGCGCCGGTGGTGCGCGAGGCTCTCGGTGTCCCAGGTCGTCTCGGCGTTCGCCGCGTCGAAGAGACCGCTGGCTTCGTCGATGTCGCTCAGGCCGAAGGCGGCGGCGCAGCGGGCGAGAAGGGGATTGAGTCCGTCGGTGCCTTCGCGCGCGAAGTTGCTGAACTCGATCTCGAGCGCGGCGGGTTCGACGAAGACCAGATGGGTCGCGGCGGAGAGGTAGTCGGCAATGCCGGTTTTCGACGGATCGAGGCGGACGCGCGGCGAGGCGGCGAGGGTGATGTGCTCGACGGCGGCGCCGGAGCGCTGGGTGACGGGGTCGAACTCGCGGATCGACTCGAGTTCGTCGCCGAAGAAATCGAGCCGGTAGGGCTGCGTGGCGGTGACGGGGTAGACGTCGATGATGCCGCCGCGCACGGCGTAGTGGCCGGGCGCCTCGCAGACGGGCTCGGAGTCGTAGTCGAGTTGGTGGAGTTGTTCGATCAGCGCCTGGAACGGATGCGTCCGACCGCGGGTGAGCACCAACTCGTGCGTGGCGAACGCCTCGATGGCCGGGACCGGCTGGAGCAACGCGGCGGGCGTCGAGACGACGACGAGCGTGTCGGGCGTGGAGGCGAGGGCGCGGGTGGCGCGGAGGCGCGACAACACGGCGAGACGGTCGCTGGAGGCGGCGAAAGCCTCGCGCATCTCGGCGCCGTCGGGCATCGATTCCGGAAACACCAGCGTGGCCTGGAGCCGCGGGACGCCGGCAGCCGGGCCGGTGCCGATCGGCGCGGCGGCGTGGAAGAACGCGATGTCTTCGGCGAGTTGCTCGGCGGCCTTGAGGTTCTCCGCGACGACGAGCCAGGCGGGGGCCGGGTGGGCACGGCAGAGTTCGGCGATGATCGCGCCGCGGGCGGGCGGGCAGACGCCGGTGATTTTGTGGCGGACGGGGGACGCGGAAGCCGACATGCGGGCGGCGGACGGTTGGGCGGGCGGGACGGACGACAAGCCGGAGGGCAGGTCGGCGCCGGCGTTCAGTCGATCCGCAGGCCGATCAACGCGGCGCGCGCGGCGGATTCCTCGGCGTTTTTCTTCGACGAGCCGCGGCCGGTGCCGAGGGGGCGGTCGAGGAGGTGGACGGCGACCTCGTATTCCCGCGCATGATCCTCGCCGTCGATCCGGGTGACTTCGTAGCGGAGGGCATTGTTGCCGTGGACGGGCTGGACGATCTCCTGCAGGCGGCCCTTGGGGTTGTCGAAATTCTCGGCGCCGGCGAGGCGGACACCCAGCGGACCGTAGAGGGCGAGCACCGCGGCGCGGGCGGCCGGGAGGTCGCCGTCGAGGTAAATGGCGCCGACCAGCGCCTCCATCGCGTCTTCGAGCGCCGCGGACCGCGTGCGGCCGCCGGTGGTTTCCTCGCTCTGCCCCAGGCGGAGCGCGGCATCGAGGCCGATCTCGCGGGCGAGTCGGGCCAGGAAGGTGCCGTTGGCGAGCGCCGCGCGGCGGCGGCTGAGCGCGCCTTCGCGGTCCTGGGGGAAAAGTCCGAAGAGGGCTTCGGTGAGCACGAGCTGGAGCACCGAGTCGCCGAGAAACTCGAGGCGCTGGTTGCTCTCGGCGACCTCCGGATGGTCCTGCAGATAGGACGGGTGGGTGACCGCGCATTCGAGCAACTCCCGCCGGCGAAACGTGTGGCCGATGCGGGTTTCGAGCAGGGAGAGCGCGTCGTTCATGAGCTGGCGCTGGCGTAGCGGCGCAGGCCGCGGTGGAAAACGAATACGGCGAGGGCGAACCACACGGCGGCGGCGCCGAAGAGCCAGGCCGCGAGGCCGAGATCGAAACCGTCGAAGAGGGCGCGCGCGGGGGTGTTGGTGACGACGACGACGGGCAGGGCCCAGACAAAGAGCACGCGGGACACGACGCCCTTGAACGCTTCCCGGGGCAGGCGGGAAAACTCGGTCAGCGTGAAGTAGGTGCCTTCGATGCCCTGGGCGCTCGTGAGCCAGAACGCGACGGAGATGGAGAGCACGAGCACACTGTAGTGGATGACGACGCCGCAGGCGACCATCGCGGCGTAGAGCGCGACGTTGGCGAAGGTGAGGTCGAGCCCGAGTTGACGCGCCGCGTAGAGGACCACGCCGCCGGCGACGAGCGAGTTGACGAGGCCGTCGGGGTCGAGTTTGCGCGTGGTCGCCATGAACATGACGTTGCCGGGCTGGGCCAGGAAGAAGTCGAAGTTGCCGGAGCGGATGTTGCGGCCCATCTCGAAAATGCTGCTCCAGAAGAACCCCATCAAAAACCGCTGGATGAGCAGCGACGTGCCGACGAGCAGGATCATCTGGTATTTCGACCAACCGGCGATCGAATCGGTGTGGTCGTAAAGCACGGAGATCGTGAGCAGGTTCACGGTCATCCAGAACAGCTCGACGAGCGCCCAGACGAAGAAATCGCCGCGAAACATGAGCGTGCGCGTGATCGAGTAGCGCGCGCTGGCGAGCCAGATTTTGGCGTAGTGCAGCATCGGTCGTTCAGCCGCCGACGGCGGTGTGGCGACGCAGGCCGCGCGTCCAGAGCGCATGGTTCAGGAGGAGCAGCGCGATGACCCAGCTGGCCTGGATGGCGTAGCCCTGCCAGATCGCGGCGGTGTCGGTGATGCGGCCGGTGAAAATCGCGGCGGGAAAATACATCTGGTAGTAGAACGGCAGGCATTTCGCGACCGCGTAGGCCCAGGCCGGAAGCAGATCGAGCGGGAACATCTGGCCGCCGAGGATGGTTTCGACGGCCATGGACAGAATCACGAACCCCTGAATCTCAAGGAACCAGAACGTCAGCAGGCCGAAGCAGTAGGCGATGCTGAATTGGATGATCGCCGACATCGCCATCGCCGGCAGCCCGTAGAGCAGCACGGCGGGATCGCGCGGAAAGGTGAGATACTCGGTCAGGAAGGGCAGGGCGACGAGCAGCGGGACAATCACCAGCAGCCCGGACACGAGGCGCGCGGCGACGAAGATGCTGAAACGGTAGGCAAAGTAGTTGATCGGTTTCAGCAGGAACTGGTTGATGAGGCCGTTCCGGATCTCCTCGCTGATCTGGTAGTCTTCGTTGAAGGCGCTGATGAAAAACTGGAGGACCAGCAGCGTGACGAAGTAGGTGATGGTCTGGCCGAGGGAGAAACCGCCGAGGTGTTCGCGGCCGCTGAAGGCGGCGCTCCAGAGGATCACGACGGCCGCGAGGTGGAAGAGGGAGAAGAAGCCGCGGACGGCGAAATTCCACCGGTAGACGATGTTGCTCTGCAGCCCGAGCAGGAAGGCGTGCCGGTATTTGTCGAGGGTGGCGAACATGACGGGGCGGGAAGCGGCGGCGGGCGGATGACGGCGGCCGCCGCGGGGCTCACAGCAACTTGAAGCGCTCGATCACTTCCTTGCCGAGGTTGCGGTAGGCGGTGGCGCCGGGGTTGGTGGGTTCGTAGGCGAAGATGGTTTTGCCGAAGCTGGGTGCCTCGCTGAGTCGCACGGTCCGCGGGATGACGGTTTGGAAAATCTCCGGCAGATGCTGTTTCACCTCGTCCACCACTTGGCGCGAGAGGTTGGTGCGCAGGTCGAACATCGTCATGACCACGCCGCCGAGTTCGAGGTTGTCGTTGATGTGGGCGTCTTTGATGCGCTGGACGTTGCGGAGGATCTGCCCGAGACCCTCGAGCGCGAGGTATTCGCATTGCAGCGCGATGAGCAGGTAGTCGGCGGCGGCGAGGCTGTTCATCGACAGCATGCCGAGGGCGGGCGGGCAGTCGACGATGATGGCGCGATAGCCGTTGGCCTGGCGGATCGGGGCGAGGATGGTGCGGAGGCGCGCGAGGTAGTTCTCGGTTTGGGCCAGCTCGATTTCGGCGGCGGCGAGGTCCTCCTCGCTCGGGATGAGCGCGAGGTGCTCGTAGGGCGTGGGCACGATCATCTCGAGCGCGGTGCCTTCGCCGCGGAGCGGGCCGTAAAGGCTGCGGCCGGCCTGCTTCTCGACGCCGACGGCGCTGGTGGCGTTGGCCTGCGGATCGAGGTCGATCAGGAGGGTGTGGATTTTCTTCTCGGCCAGGGCGGCCGCGAGGTTGACCGCGGTGGTGGTTTTGCCGACGCCGCCTTTTTGGTTGGCGATGGTGAAGAGAGTGGAAGGCATGAAAAACGTGGAGATGGGCCGGGCGCGGAGCGCGTCCGTTCATGCCAATCACGGCTCGCGGCGCGCCGCAAGCGCGGCGGCGTGATCGGCGCATTTCGGCGCTTGCGCGGCGAAATTTTTCCGCCAAGGTCCGCGTCTCCTTGAGTGCGGCGCGGTAGCCAAGTGGTAAGGCCGAGGTCTGCAAAACCTCTATGCGCCGGTTCAATTCCGGCCCGCGCCTCCAAGGGTTTGCCTCCGAAACCGAGGAGCCCGCTTCCGCCGGGTATAGCGCGTTGAGGCTGGAGTCCCCCGGGGGCCCCGAGAACGCGCGAATTCACGCTGCGTTCGTTGCGATTGGGGGCGGCTCCGCGGCTGGCGCGCGCAGGCGGATGCGCGGGGACGGGCCGCAGCCGCTCCCCGCATCAAGCTCCACACTCGTGCCGGTGGGCGAGTGGCGGATCGCGTCCGGGCGACGATCCAACGCGAACAAAAGAAAAAGATCGTGCGGACGGAGGACGAGGCGGAGCGTCCGGCCCGGCGGTGGCGCACGGCGACGGCGAGCGAGGCCGCTCGGGGCGTAGGCGTGGAAGAGATCCGCGAGTTTCTGGATGCGGCCGGCGGTGAGGCCGGGCGCGGCGGCGCCCCAGGGGTTGAAACCGGAGGGGGCGGTGCCGGCGTAGGTCAGGGCGTTGCCGGCCGGCTCGGCGGTCGGGGTGAAGTAGATGGTCTGCAGGGGATCGAGGCAGAACCAGCTGCCGTTCAGGGCGAGCGTGGCGCCGGTGATGAGCAACGGGGTCGGGCGCGCGACCTTGGCGGTGCCGTTGAGCGTGAGGACGACGGGGTCCAGCGCAGGATAGGCTCGGGTGATGTCCGCCAGCGGGATGGTGATCTGGGCCGGGGCGGACGCGACGCCGACCAGACCGAGGAGGAGGCCGAAGGCGCCGGCGGCGCGTTGGAATGGCGTCATGACAATGACGATACACCGCGGCGGCGGAAGCCACCATCGGGCTTTCCCCGAACCGTGGGCCGGAACGAACCGGGACGGCGGCGGGCGCGATGCCGTCAAACGCCGCGAGGCGGCGCGAGTGGGCGGGGCACCGACGGGCGCGGAGGAGCCGGCGCAACCGCAGCACGCGGGAGAGGGGGGAATCCGAGCCGGGGAACGCGGCCCGGTCAGCGCGGCGACGGCGCGCGACTCAGCACCAGACCGACGGCGCACCAGCGGTCCCACCACTCCCGGGGAGCGGGCGGGAGCACGTCGGAAAGTCCGCTGGGGTAGGGGCGCCAGAGGGTGAACGCGGTCGGATCCATCGCGACCACGACGGTCGCGAAACGCAGGGGCGCCGACGCCGGCTCCGTCTGCCGCGGGGCGCGTTCGGTGAAAGCGAGGACGCTGCGGCCGGCGCGGTGCTCCGCGGCGACGCGATCGTAGTCGCGGTAGACCTCGGCGGTGGCGGCGAGTCCGAGTTCGCGCGCGAGTTCGAGGAGCGCGAGCAGATCGGTCTCGCCCGGCCGATCCTGCCACGCGGGAAAGCGCGCGAGGTGGCGGGCGATGAACGTCCCGTCCGGGAGCAGGGCCGCGCCGCTGTCTTCGCGCAGACGCAACAGGCAGCGGCAGGCGGCGCCGTAGCGGTCGAGGGTGGGCAGGGCGGACACGTCACGCTCCGGCGGGCGGCGAATCGAGGGCGAGCAGCACGGAGTCCTGGCGCCCGGCGTCCGATTCGCCGGTCAGTTCGCGCTTGGCCTGCTCGTAGTCGAGCTGGGAGATCTGCTGCGGCGAGCGCCCGGCGCGGACGGCGAGCTCGCGGGTGCGCCGGCGGAGCCGTTCGCGGATAGTGGGCGGTTGCAGGGCGGGCTCCAGGAGGAGGGCGGACGGAAGGCTCATCGGGCGGCGAGGACGGCGGCGGGTGCGGGCGGCAGAATGGTCCGGAGGCGTTCCAGCAGACGGCGGGATGCGGCCTCGTCGCCGCCGGCGCCGACGCGGATCCGGATGCGCGACGACGCGCGGCCGGTCTGCTCCACTTTGATGACGACGGCCCGGCCGAGATCGGTGCGCCGCGTGAGCACGGTGTCGACGAGACTTTGTTGCCGGCCGGACCCGGTCCACCCGAGTTCGGTGCAAGCGGTCGCGACGGCGGCGCCGACGGGGAGAAACGCGTGGTCGAGCGAGGTGTTGAGTTCGCCGAAGAGGTAGGCGGTGTGGCCGGACCGCAGCACGACGAAGTTGCAGCCGGCGAGCGGCAGGATCGCCGCCGCCAGCCCGAGGGCGAGCAGGGGCGGGCGGAGCAGGTCGGGGGAAAATGGGAACTTCATCGGTGGTCGGGCGGCGACGGCACGGGGCCGGGGCGGGAACGGTCAACGCGGTCCGGGAGCATGCGCGCTCCGCGGCGCCGCGGGTATGGGGTGAAA
>JBILLY010000264.1:0-6505 GCA_044375835.1 Opitutaceae bacterium | reverse complement strand
CGTCTCCGCGCGCGCCGTGATACCCGCCGGCAAGCCGTCGAACGCCACGCGCAGGTCCTCGTTGCAGAGGTCGCGGTTGATATTCAGCAGCACCGCGAACCGGTTGCCGCGCGGCACGGCGAGCGATTTGCGCGTCTCGTAGTCGTAGCGCGCGGTGTCCGGGATCGAAAGCACGAGCTGCGGCCGCGCCTCCGCGATCTCGATGCGGTAGGTGTGCAGCGGTCCGCCGCGACCGAGCTGGTCCGCGATCTTCACCGTGTGGTCGCCGTCCTCCGCGATGCGCACGCGCACCGAGCTGTCCGGATGGCCCGCGGCGTCGTCGTTGGTGCCGAGTTGGTTGCCTTTCGGCCCGTAAACCGTGAGCACCGAATCGAGCGGCGAGCCGAAGCGCCGCGCAAACACCGCGAACTCCAGGTTCTGCCCTTTCTTCGCCTTGAACTTGTAGAACGCCGCCTCGCCTTTCTTCGCGAGCACGCCGTTGAGCGCAAAGGGCACCGGCGTCCCGACCGCCGTCGCCGCCGCCAGCGTCGCGCCGCCCGCGTCCACGGTCGCATTGGGAAACGGCACCACCCGCAGTCCGTTCGGCGACGCCGCCGTCGCCCCGCGCTCCGGCAAAACCGAGAATTTTTCGTAGGCTTCCGCCGGCAACGTCACTCGCTGCGCGATTTCGCCGAGCGGATCGCCCAAGAATTTCGTCTCCAACACCGCGCCCGCCGGTCCGCCGAGCGGCAGCGCCGTCGCCGGCCGCGGAAAATCGCCGACGTGCAGCCGATACGCGTGCCCCGCCCCGCTGTAGACGCGGTCGCGCACCTGCACCGCATACGTGCCGTCCGCCGGCACCACGCACGAGAGATGCGCGTCGTGCCCGAGCAACGGCGTGTCGTCCGACGTCGCCAGCGCCCGCCCCGCCGCATCGTGCAGCGAGATGATCGGGTCGAACATCGTGCGCCCCAACCGCGCCCCCTCGATCTCGAGCGAGATCCGCTGCCCCGCCTTGGCCTCGACCGCGAACCAGTCCGTGTCCTCCGCCGCGATCGTGCCTTCCATCGTGCGGTCGAGCGCCACCGGCTGTGCCTTGGCGCGCTCGTTGTTGTTTTCCTTTTCCTCCACCGTCGCGAAGGGCCCGACGAAAAACAGGCGCAGCGCGGAGAGGCCCGACGCCGTGCGCAGCCGCAGCGCGTGCTCGCCGAGCCGGCAGTCGGGCGCGATCCGCAGCTTCACCTTCACCGCCCGCTCCGTCGCGCTCACGATCTCCGCCAGCTCGATGCCGCGGTCGTAGAAAAAGATCTCCTGCGTGTCCGCCAGCCGCTCGCCGCGCAGCGTCACCTCGACGGTGGTGCCGCGCTGCGCCCCGGCCGGAGCCGTCAGCGTAAAACTCGGCGCGACCGCCCGCACCGGCCCGACCGCGACCGCGGCGACCGCCGCCATCGCCGCCCACGCGATCGCCGCGCCGCGCCGCCCGTCCGTTGCTCCGCGCGCCATGGTCAGGCGAGCAGTTCGCGGACGACGTGGCCGTCCTTGACGATGTATTGCGGCCGTCCGCCGGGCGTCATGAGCGACTTGCCCGGATCGATGCCGATCTGGTGGTAGATCGTCGCCGCGTAGTCCTCGACGGTGAGCCCGTCGCGGTCCGGCTCGCCGCCGGTGGCATCGGACGCGCCGTGCACGTAGCCGCGCTTCATGCCGCCGCCGGCCAGCGCGATGGAAAACACTTTCGGCCAGTGGTCGCGGCCGGCCGTCGCGTTGATCTTCGGCGTGCGCCCGAACTCCGTGTTCAAGATCACGAGCGTCGTGTCGAGCATGCCGCGCTGGTCGAGGTCGCGGACGAGCGCCGCGTAGGCCTTGTCGAAATTCGGCATCTGCGTGCCGTTGGCGCGCTTGATGTTGTCGTGGTGATCCCAGCTGCCGTAGGTCAGCGACACGAACCGCACGCCCGCCTCGACGAGGCGCCGCGCCAGCAGCATGCGCTGGCCCGCCTGGTTGCGGCCGTAGTCGTCGCGCACGGCTTTCGGCTCCGCCTTGATGTCGAACGCCGCCCGCGCCTTGTCCGAACTGATCATCGCGTAGGCCCGCTGGTAGAAGGAATCCATGCCGTCGAGCGCGTCGGATTTTTCCAGCGCGCTGAAGTGCGCGTCGACCACCGCCCGCATCTCGCGGCGCTGCGCGAAACGCTGCGCGTCGATGCCCGCCGGCAGTGTCAGGTCGCGCACCGAGAAATTGTCCGTCGCCGGATCGCTCCCGAGCGCGAAGGCCCCGTAGGCCGCGCCGAGGTAGCCCGTGCCCGCATAGGGCGTCGTCTGGTTCGGGATCAGCACGTAGGGCGGCAGCTCGGCGCGCGGCCCGAGTTCGTGCGCCACCACGCTGCCCATGCTCGGATACGCGATCGCCGGACTCGGCCGGTAGCCCGTGAACATCGAATGCGTGCCGCGCTCGTGCGCCGCTTCGCCGTGCGTCATCGAGCGCACAACCGTGATCTTGTCCGCGATCTTCGCCGTCTCCTTCAGGTTTTCCGAGAAATACACCCCGTCGACGCTCGTCTTGATCGCCTCCATCGGCCCGCGGTATTCGACCGGCGCGGAGAGCTTCGGATCGAACGACTCCTGGTGCGACATGCCGCCGGGCAGATAAATGTTGATGACCGAGGTCGCCTTGCCCGCGCCCGGCCCCAGCTTCGCCGCCCCTCCCGCGCCCGGCGCGCCGTGCAACTGCGAGCGGAACAGGTCGCTCATCGTCAGGCCCACCGATCCGAGCAGGCCGACATACAGGAATTCGCGCCGATTCGGCTGCCAGACACAGGAGGAGTGGGGTAAGTTCATGAAGCGAAAACGGGAAAGGCCGGGGATCTCGGCGCGGTAACCGATCGGGGAAAACCGGTCGCCGCATCCGGCCGTTAGACGGCAAAAGACAGCGGTGGTTTCCAACCGAGCACAAGTCTGCGCTGCACCGTCGAGGGTGGGTAATTTTGCACCCCGCGCCGCGCCGGCGCCGCCCCGGCCGGCCGGTGTCCACCGTTTCGCCGTTTGTCCTGTCGTCGCTTCGCTTGCGCGCCACCGCCACGCCGGCGCGTCGCGGAGTCGCGGTCCGCCGCACCGCCCCTCCCGCCGCCGAATTCATGCTCGCCCCCTCGCACTCTCCCTTCCTCCTTCTTTGCCGCTCCCCTTTTTCTCTCCGCCCCGCCTTCTCTCCCCCATGTATCCTGCCGAACGCATTCTCCTCGGACCCGGCCCCAGCCCCGTCCCGCAACGCGTCCTCCGCGCCCTCGGCGCGCCCACGCTCGGTCACCTCGACCCGCAATACCTCACGATCATGGACGAGGTCTGCGAGATGCTGCGGAAGGTCTTCCGCACGACCAACGCCCTCACCTTCCCCGTCAGCGGCACCGGCATGGCCGGCATGGAGTGCGTCGCCGTCAATCTGATCGAGCCCGGCGACGAGGTCATCGTCGGCGTCAACGGCGTCTTCGGCACCCGCATGAAGGACGTCATGGAGCGCTGCGGCGCCGTCGTCCACGCTCTCGAAACCACCTGGGGCGACACCTTCACCCTCGAGCAACTCGCCGCCGCCCTCGACGCCCACCCGAAAACGAAACTGGTCGGCATCGTCCACGCCGAGACCAGCACCGGCGCCCACCAGCCGCTCGAGGGCTTCGCCGATCTCGTGCACGCGCGCGGCGCCTTGTTCGCGGTCGACGCCGTCACCAGCCTCGGCGGCCACGAGCTGCGCGTCGACGACTGGGGCATCGACGCCATCTACAGCGGCACGCAGAAATGCCTCAGCTGCCCGCCCGGACTCTCGCCCGTCAGCTTCGGCCCCCGCGCCCTCGCGCGCATGGACGCCCGCAAGACCAAGGTCCAGTCCTGGTATCTCGACGTGTCGATGCTGCGGAAATACTACACCGGCGGCGGTGGCGGCGGCCGCGTCTACCACCACACCGCGCCGATCAACATGACCTACGCCCTGCACGAGGCGCTGACCATCGTGCTCGAGGAAGGCCTCGACGCCCGCATCGCCCGCCACGCCGCCATGCACGCCCGCCTCCGCGCCGGCCTCGAGGCGATGGGCCTGAGCTACATTCCGAAACGCTCGCTCCACTCCCTCAACTGCATCGCCATCCCCGCCGGGGCCGACGACGCCGGCACCCGCAAGCGCCTGCTCGAGGAGTATGGTATCGAGATCGGCTCCGGCCTCGGCCCCATGGCCGGCAAGGCCTGGCGCATCGGCCTGATGGGCCACGGCGCCACCGTGCGCAACGTCGACCTCGTCCTCGCCGCGCTCAAGACCATCCTCGGCCGCTGAGCCGCGCCGGCCGGCCGCCGCGCGGCCGACTCAGCCGCCCCGCGCCGCACCTCCCCGGCAGGGCGGGTCTCCGACCCGCCCCTTCGTTGCGCACCTCGCCACCCGAGCGCGCAGCCATCGCGCCGCGCCGCTTGCTCCGCGCCCGCCAAATTCGCGCCCGCCGCGCACGCCCGCCGCCTCAATCGATCGTATACGGCTCCTGCACCTCGTCGCTCTCGACCTGACCCGAGGTCAACGTCACGAGGCTCTTCAGCGAGGTGAAGTGCTGGCTCAGGTCGAAGTCGCCGCCGAGCCCGCCGATGAGTTTGTCGAAGAGATCCTTTTTCGACGCCTTCAGCGCCTGGATGCGTTCCTCGATCGTGCCCGCCGTCACCATGCGGTAGACGAAGACCGTGTTCGTCTGACCGATACGATGCACGCGGTCCACCGCCTGCGCCTCGACGGCCGGATTCCACCACGGATCGAGCAGGAAAACGTAGTCCGCCGCGTGCAGCGTGATGCCGGTGCCCGCGGCCTTGAGCGACACGAGCATCGCCGCCGCGCCGTGCGCCTGCTGGAACGACTGCACCGGCTTCAACCGGTCGAGCGTCATGCCCGTGAGTTCGTAGCGCGGCAGTTCGGGGAAATGCAGCGCCAGCGCCGCGCGCACCCGCTCCAGCAGCATCACGAACTGCGAAAAGATCACGACCTTGTGCCCGCTGCTCACGATCTCGGCCAGTTTCTCGACGAGCAGGTTGATCTTGCCCGAGTCCGTCAGCGGCGCCTTCTGCCACGGCAGCATGTCCGGATCGCAGCAGGTCTGCCGCAACCGCGTGAGCAGCGCGAGGAAGCCGAAGGACTTCTCCCGCATCGCCGCGCCCACGTCGTCGCCGAGGCGGTCGAGGCCTTCGCTGCAGATGCGCGCGTATTCCGCGCGCTGCACGTCGGTGAGCGGGCAGATGAGATCCATCTCGACCTTCGGCGGCAGCTCCTGCGCGACTTCTTTTTTCGTGCGCCGGAGGATGAACGGCGCGAGCTGCGCGCGCAGCCGCTGCAGCGTGCCTTCGCGGTCGGCCGTCAGCGCCGCCTCGAACGCCGCCCGCGAGCCGAGCAGGCCCGGCAGGAGGAAACGAAAGATGCTCCAGAGATCGAGCTGCCGGTTCTCCAACGGAGTGCCCGTGAGCACCACGCGGTGCTGCGCGCGCACGGAGAAACAGGTCTGCGTGATCTTCGCGTCGGGATTCTTGATGAACTGCCCTTCGTCGAGCACCGCGTAGGCGAACTCGCGGTCCGCCAGCAGCGCGCGGTGCTTGCGCAGCTGCGTGTAGCTCGCGAGCCAGATCGCCGGCTCCGCGCGGTGCGTGAAGTCGCGCCCGGTCTTGAGCACGTCGACCGCGAGGTGGGGGAAAAACTTCGCGATCTCCTCGCGCCACACCGGCACCACGCTCGCCGGGCAGACGATCAGGCTCGGCAAACCCGTGCGCGGCCGCGACGCCAGCAGCGAGAGCACCTGCAGCGTCTTGCCGAGACCCATCTCATCCGCGAGCAAGCCGTGGCAACCGACGTCGCAGAGGTGATGCATCCACTCCACGCCGCGCCGCTGGTAGGGTCGCAGGAGCTCGGGCAGCGCCGGCGGCGCCGGCGGCGGCGCGAGCACGCTCTGGCGCCACGCCTCGATCTCGGGCGAGAGCGTGAGCTTCAGGCGCGCGTCGTTGAACAGGGAGAAAATCAGATACGGCGAGAGCACGCCGGGCTCGGCGCCGCCGTCCGGCTGCGTTTCCTCCACGTTGCGCTGCCACGCCGCGAAGCTGTCCCACTTGTCCTGCGGCAGCGCCACGATGCCGAGACTCGGCACGATCACCGGCTGGCCGTGCCGCTTGAGCAACGCGGCGACCTCGGCGTCGGTCAGCAGTCGCTCGCCCGTGCGGAAGATCCAGCGCAGGTTCAGCGCCGTGTGCTCGCCGTCGCCGGCCGCGTCGCCCCCCGCGCCCTTGCGGGTGGTGCGCTCCGCGACCGCCTCGATCTCCACGATGCGCGTGCCCTTGAGCAGGTTCGCCGATTTTTCGTCGAGCTCGATGTCGAAGAGCTTTCGCCACGCGGGCAGCACCGTCTTCAGGAAATTCGGAATCTCCACCAGCGACTCCATCAGGTAGATGCCGGTCTCCTGAGTGTAGTGGAAGTGCGCCTTCCGCGCGTAGGCCGCGAGGCCGATGAGTTTCGCCCGCTCGGC
>JBILLY010000155.1:0-8287 GCA_044375835.1 Opitutaceae bacterium | reverse complement strand
GACGAGTTTGCCGCCGCGGACGGAGAAGGGGAGGTTGTCGCGGGCGCCGAGGCGTTCGGAGGCGACGGCGACGCCGAGACGGTTGGGCGGTTCGAGGCCGGGGAGCGCGCGGGTGTCGATGCCGGGATCGTAGCGCGGCGGCACGCCCTTGCGGAAATCGCGTTCGCCCCACGCGCCGGTGGAGGTGGCGGCGAGCGTGACGGTGGCGAGGCCGGAGCCGAGGGAGCGGCCCGGATCGGGCATGACGGTGCGGGCGACGCCGAGCTGGAGGCGGAGGCTGCCGCCGTAGTCGATCAGCGTCTGGGTGATCGGATGGCGGGAGAAGGCGCGGATGAGGAGGTCGCCGTTTTCGGCGACGTTTTCCTGGCCGGTGTCGAGGATGAGGTCGTCGTGGACGAGGACGCCCCAGTCGAGGAGGAGGTCGTCGAGGCCGAGGGCGGTGGCGCTGGCGCCGGGGGCGAGGAAGAGGAGGAGGCGGCCGGCGTTGGCGCCGAGGTATTGGCGGAGGAGTTCCTGCTCGGCGCGGGAGAATTTGGCCTGGGGAGCGGTGATGACGAGGAGGGCGGCGTCGGCGGGGATTTTGCGGGCGACGGTGAGGTCGATCTCGTCGACATCGAAGTTGCGGAGCTTGAGCTGGGAGGCGACGGCGCTGAGGCCGCGCTGGGGATCGGTGTCGGCGATGCGGAGTTCGGCGTGGCCGCTGACGAAGTAGATTTTCTGCCGGCCGGGCTGGGCGACGTCGAGGATGGCGGCGGTGAGCACCTGCTCGCCTTTGAAGGCATGGCGCTTTTTGTCCTTCATCGTGTAGAGTTCGTCGAGCGGCACGACGCGGCGCTTGTCGCCGGAGAGGAGGACGAGGAGATCGGCCTGCTCGACGCCGAGTTCTTCGGTGCGGCGGCGGTTCTGGTAGACGTCGAGGACTTCGCGGGTGATGCGGCCGCCGGGGCGGTCCTCGGTGGCGTAGACGTATTCGGCGATGAGGCCGCGGACCTCGGGGTTGTCGGAGTCGGGCGAGGCGGAGAGGACGAGGTGGACGGGCTGCTTGAGGTTCTGGATGTAGGAGAGGGTTTCGGGGGAGAGGGAGAATTTGCGGGCGCGAGTGAGGTCGAAGCGGGCGGGGTGGTTTTTGGCGACGTAGTTGAGGCCGCCGAAGAAGGTGAGAAACAGCACGGCCTGGAGCACGAGGTTGAGCGTGCGGAGCCAGCGGACGGCGCGGAAACTCTGGAAGAAGGACAAGCGGGTGGAGAGTTGAGGGCTGGGCGCGGGCGCCGGGAGCGGGGTCAGGCGTGGAGGAGTTTGGTTTCGACGCCGAGAATGCTGAAGATCAGCGCGAGGACGGTGCCGCTGACGTAGAAGAGGACGTGGCGTAGATCGATGACGCCGCGGGTGAAGTCGTCGCGGTGGGAGAAGACGTGGGCGTATTCGACGGCGCCTTTGGCGGAGCGGAGCAGGCCGTGGTCGAGCCAGGGGGAATCGGAGAGGGCGTTGCCGCCGAGGATGAGGGTGGCGAGCATGACGCAGCCGAGGATGCCGGCGACGGATTGGTTGCGGGTGAGGGAGCTGGCGAAGACGCCGACGGCGACGAACATGAGGCCGGAGACGGCGATGAAGAGGTAGCCGCCGATGAGCGGGCCGGCGTCGAGGAAGCGGGCGTCGCCGGAGAATTTCTTGAGGATCCAGAAGAAGCCGAGGGTGGAACCCCAGAGCGTGGCGTAGAGGAAGTAGGCGGCGCTGAACTTGGCGAGGACGACCTCGGTGGTGGTGACGGGGGTCGTGAGCAGGGTCTCGATGGTGCCGAGGCGGCGCTCCTCGGCGAGGCACTTCATGGTGAGGAGCGGGACCATCACGCAGGCGGGGAGCCAGAAGAGCTGGAAGTAGACGTGGGCGGGGGAGAGTTCCTGCGGGGTGCCGCTGAAGAGTTCGAGGATCTTGGTGAAGATGAGTCCCATGAACGCGAGAAACAGCGTCGCGGCGACGTAGGTCGCGGGGCTGACGAGCAGCATCCGGATCTCGTGGCTGAGGAGCGTGGGAAAGTGCTTCATGGGACGAAGGGGCAAGTAACAGGGGACAAGTAGCAAGTATCGGCGAGAAGCGGGTGAGGGAGCAGTGGGGAGACGGGCGGGTGCTTTCCTGTTACTTGGTTACTTGAGACTTGTTTCCTGCCGCGCCGCGGGTGCGGGGGCGGCGACGGCATCCCAGCTCCGGCGGGTGGCGGCGAGGAAGACATCTTCGAGCGTGGGTTGTTCGCGGGCGAGCGAGCGGACGCGGAAGCGGTCGGTCACGAGGGCGGCAAGCAGGGGCTCGCCGAGTTCGTCGGGGCGGGGTGTGGTGACGGTGATGCGGCGGAAGCCGTCGGGACCGGGTTCGCCGGAGGCGGTGGTTTGGAGGGACGGTTCGACGCGGGCGAGGGTGGCGGGGAGGGCGGCGACATCGCCGGCGAGTTCGAGGTGGTAGGTGGCGTGGCCGAAGATTTCGCGGCGGAGATCGGCGGGAGTGCCCTGGGCGACGACGCGGCCTTGGTTGATGATGAGGACGCGGTCGCAGGTGACTTCGATTTCGGGCAAAATGTGGGACGAGATGATGACGCTCATGCGGCCGCGGAGGCTGGCGATGAGGTCGCGCACGATGAGAATCTGGTGCGGATCGAGGCCGATGGTGGGCTCGTCCATGATGATCACGGGCGGCTCGGCCAGAATCGCTTCGGCGATGCCGACGCGCTGGCGGAAGCCTTTGGAGAGTTGGCCGATGATTTTGTGGCGGACGCGTTTCAGGTCGCAGACCTCGAGGACTTCGTCGATGCGGGGGCCGAGTTTCCGGCGGGGGACTTCTTTGAGGCGGCCGCGGAAATACAGGTATTCGGAGACGCGCATGTCCTCCGGGAGCGGGTTGTTTTCCGGCATGTAGCCGATGCGGCGTTTGATTTCGTCGGGTTGGGTGGCGACGGGGAGGCCGCAGATGTGGACGGTGCCGGAGGTGGCGGGCAGGTAGCCGGTGAGGATGCGCATCGTCGTGGACTTGCCGGCGCCGTTGGGGCCGAGGAAGCCGACGATCTCGCCGCGGGCCACGGTGAAGCTGATGTCGCTGACCGCGGTGACGCCGCCGTAGGACTTCACGAGACGGGAGACGGCGATGGCGGTCGGAGCGGGCTCGGACATGGGTGGGGGCGGAGAGCGGAATCAGGCGGATTTTTCGAGGGTGACCTCGCCGGCGCGGTAACGGGCGACGCGGCCCTGGGCATCGCGGAGGAGGAGGGCGCCTTCGTCGTCGAGGCCGGCGACGGTGCCGGTGTGGCGGCGGCCGCCCTCGAGGAGGGCGACGGGCTGGCCGCGGAGCAGATCGTAGCGGTGCCAGAGATCGGCGAAGGCGCCGGGGTCGACGCCGTCGGTGAAGTTCTGATACGCGAGGAGGACGCGGCCGACGCCGGCGGCGGCGAGGCGGTTGAGGTCGAGGGGGGAGCCGGTGACCTCGGAGAGGGCGACGGCGCGGCGGGCGAGGTCGGCGGGCCAGCCGGCGGCGGGGGCGTTGACGTTGAGGCCGAGGCCGAAGACGAGGTCGCGGATCCGGTCGGCATCGACGCGGGCCTCGGTGAGCATGCCGCCGGCTTTGCGGCCGTCGAAGAGGAGGTCGTTGGGCCATTTGAGGCCCGGCGTGACCTGCGCGAAGTTGGCGAGCAGTTCGCAGAGATTGACGCCCATCCAGAGGGTGAAGGTCTGCATGCGCTCGGGTTCGACGCGGGGGCGGAAGGCGAAGCTGGCGTAGAGGCTGGTGGCGGATTCGCTGTGCCAGACGCGGCCGAAGCGGCCGCGGCCGCGGGTCTGGCGGCGGGCGAGGACGGCGAAGGGCGTGGGGCGGCCGGCGGAGAGCTGGCGGGCGGCTTCGTCGTTGGTGCTGTCGACCTCGTCGAGGACGAGGAGGGAGAAGCCGCGGGGGCGGGCCTTGAGTTGGGTTTCGACGAGGGGACCGTAGAGGGTGGGCGGGCGCCGCGAGATGCGGTAGCCGCGGGCGCGCTGGGCCTCGAACTCGAAGCCGGCGGCGCGCATTTTCTCCATGTGCTGCCAGACGGCGACGCGGCTGACGCCGAGCTTCCGCGCGAGGGCCGAGCCGGAGACCCAGTCGGAGTCGCGGGCGAGCAGTTCGCGGAGGATCACGTGTTCGGCGGTGGGCATGCGGGCGGCGGGAAGCGAAGAGGTGCGCGGGCTGTGACAGCGGAAAGCGGGAGGAGTGCGGTGACGAAGGGAGACGCGCGAGGCGAGAGTTGGTTTGAAATGAGAAACGCGCGAAGCAGGCTGCGCAAATGTCATTTGCAGAGCTGAAAGCGGCGGTGGAAACGGGCGCGGCCCCGGTGGGCGCGAGCGGTGCGGTGGCGGCCTTGTGGCACGACGCGCGCGGCGATTGGGACGGCGCGCACGGGTGCGCGCAGGACGATCACTCGAAGGACGGGGCGTGGGTGCACGCCTACCTGCACCGGAAGGAGGGCGATCCGGGCAACGCGGGCTATTGGTATGCGCGGGCGGGGCGGCGGATGCCGGCCGCCGGCGTGACGCTCGAGGCGGAGTGGGAGCAGATCGCGCGGGCTTTGTGCGCTTGAAGGGACGCGAAGGCGGAAAATCGGAAAATCGGGAAACGGTGAAAGCGGGAAACGGGGGGCAAGAAGGCCGCCCGGGTGGCGCGGCGGGGCGCGAGGGGAGCGGAGGCGGAATGCGGACGGCGAGTGCAGCGACCCACTGGGAACGTGACATTCGACGGCTTGATGCAGCACCCCTTGCGAGGGGCGGACCGTTTGCCACTCGATCTCCCGTCGGTCCCTGCTCTCACGAGCAGGGCTACACCGGCAACGAGCGCGGGATGGGGTGACGCGACCTGAACGTTCTTGCCCGGGACAGAGCGACGGGGGCGCGGAGGTCGAGGACGAGCGGCACGGGGCCCTCAAGGGTTGGCATCCAAAGCGGGATGCCCAACGGGGGGCACGGCGGGGGCGGCGGCTCAGCGCGGTTCGCCGCTGCTCCAGCCGAAGTCGGGTTTGCGGAGATAGGTCTCCTGCGAGGAGCGGCGAATGTAGGAACCGGCGGAGGGGTCGGACTTGGCGGCGTTGTCGGCGGCGTCGCGGAGGTCGGACATGTTTTTCAGGCGCTCGTCCTCGGCATACATGGCGAGGGCGCGGGATTCCTTGGAAGTGCCGAAGAGCGGGAGCGTCCAGCGGTTGAGGGCGCGGTCCATGTCGGAAATGTAGCGGCGCATGGCGATGTCGGTTAGGCCCTTTTCGGTGTGCACGGCGCGTTCGCTGAGAATCACGGGCTTGGGCTCGGTGACGACATACTTGGGGAGGCGGACGATGGAGTTTTTCGGTTTGTCGATCTCGCGCATATCCACGAGTTCGGACTCGGGCTTGGGCTCGGGTTTGGGCGGGGGCGGGGTGTATTTCGGAGCGGCGGCGGCGAGGGCGGCGGCGACATCGCCGGAGATGGCGCGGGAACGGCGGGGGGCGGGCGCGGCGGCGTCAGGGCGGGGGGCGGCGGCGGACGGGTTGAGAATGGCGTTGGGGCCGGCGGGTGCGGCGGCCGAGGCCACCGGTGTATCCGAGGGACGCGTGGCGGGGGCGGACGTGGACTCTTGGGCGGCGGCGAACGGGACGGCGACAGCGAGGGCGAGGAGAGCGGAGCGGACCATGGCGGGATTGGAACAGAGGCGGCGGTAACGGTTCCCGGGCGGGAGCGGATACAAACGCGGCGGACGCGGCGAACTCACGCCCGGGAGGTTGGGGCGGGCGTCGAATTTGGCAATGCGCGATCGCGCTCGGCAAGGAGTTGAGCGGCGATGCTGAGGGCGATCTCGTGCGGGTGATTGGTGCCGAAATCGAGGCCGACGGGGCAGTGGAATTGCGCGGCGCGGTCGGGCGGCAGACCGGCGGCGAGGAGTTCGCGGCGGAGGACGGCGGCTTTGGCGGCGCTGCCGATGACGCCGATGAAAGGAAAGGTGCGCTCGGCCAGGGCGCGGTGGAGCACGGGGCGGTCGGTCGTGTGCCCCTGGGTGAGGCAGAGCAGAAAGGTGCGGTCCGGCAGCGTGGGGACGAGGTCGGCGGGGGAATCGTGGCGGACGGTGCGCAGGTGGGGTGCGCGCGGGAGGCGCTCGAGCCACTCGGGACGCGAATCCACGACGAGCAGATCGCAGGGCAGCGGGAGAAGGACGCGGACGACGGCTTGAGCGACGTGGCCGGCGCCGAAGATCGCCACGGGCCACGCCGCGGCGGCGGCGGCGTGCGGCTCGAAGTAGAGTTTGACCGAGCCGCCGCAGGTCATGCCGACGTCGGTCTTGAGCGTCCAGGAAACGAAGCGGGCGGGCGGCGGCGCGGGCGGGGCAGGCGGCGGGGTGAGGAAACGTTGGGCGTGGACGATGGCCTGAGCCTCGAGGCGGCCGCCGCCGATGGTGCCGATGTGGCGACCGGTGGCGGTGACGAGCATTTTGGCACCGGTATCCTGCGGGGTGCTGCCGAGGGCATCCACGAGGACGACGGCGACAAAGGCGGTGCCGGCGCGCTGGAGGGCGACAAGTTCGTCGTAAAAAGGGGCGGTGGCCGGGCCGGCGGGCGGCGGATCGGAATCGGCGGGCATCGCGGAGAGGCACGCGGGAAACGCGCCAAAAGGCAAACGTGCGCCGGGCGAGGCGAGCGCGAGACGCGGCGCGCGGGCGGGGCCGGGCGGGGGACCGAGTGCGCGGACGTGGGCGCCGCGGAAAACGGGCGGCGGGGCGGGGGCGTTTCGCTTGGGCCGGGGCGAGTGGCTACTCCGGGCCGGCGGAGGGCAGGTCGGGAGCCGCCGGGCGGGGCGATCGCAGGTGGGCGCGGACGAGTTGGTTGACGCGCTCGGTGGAGACGCAGAGCAGGAAGAAGCGGCGGAGACGGCTCTGGTTGCCCGGGTGATAGCGGTATTCCTCGAGATCGAGGACGAGGTCGCCGGCGCGGGTGAGTTGGCCGACGCTGGCGATGAGGTCGTGGTCGGCGGCGAAGAAATCGGGGGAGAGCAGCACGATGAGCCGGTAGAATACGGCGGCGGGCAAGTGCAGGGAGGCGCGGAACATCGACTCCGGGAAGGCCGTGAGCGGGAGGTTGCGTTTGGCGCAGTAGAGTTCGGCGAAGGTGGCGCGGCGGGGAGTGGGCGTGGGGCTCGACATGACAATCCGGGCAACGAGTCCGGCAGGAGGAAGAGCGGGTGCGGGCGACATGCGGCGGGAGGGGAGGCGGCAAGGCAAAGGCCGCGGGCCGTGCGACGCAGCCGGGGAGTGACGAACGTCGCCGCCGGCGGGGCGAACGCCGCGGTGGCGGGCTGCCGGACGCGAAATCAGGCCCAGATGGGCGGGGTGCGGCGCGGGCGGCCGCGGCGTCAGGAGGTGCGGCGCGTCAGGGCGCGCGGCGCAGACCGAGGAGAAACTCGCGGTTGCCGTCGGCGCCGGCGATGGGGGAATCGATCGTGCCGAGGAGCACGGCGCCGGGGAGTTCGGCTAGGGCGAAGTCGCGGACGGCGACGAGGGTGGCCTGCTGGACGGCGGCGTCGCGGATGATGCCGCGGCCTTTGTCGACTTCGGCTTTGCCGGCTTCGAACTGGGGTTTGACGAGGGCGACGAGCGTGCCGCCGGGGCGCAGGCAGGGCCAGACGGCGGGCAAAACGCTTTTCAGCGAGATGAACGAGAGGTCCATCACGACGAGGTCGAAGGCGGGGCGGGGCAGGTCGGAGGGCCGCAGGTGGCGGGCGTTGATCTTTTCGAGATTGGTGACGCGCGGGTCGGCGCGCAGGCGGGCGTGGAGCTGAGCGCGGCCGACATCGACGCACACGGCGTCGGCGGCGCCGGCCTGGAGGGCGCAGTCCGTGAAGCCGCCGGTGGAAGCGCCGACGTCGAGCACGTGGGCGCCGCGCACATCGAGAGCGAAGGCGGCGAGGGCGGCGGCGAGTTTTTCGCCGCCGCGGCTGACGAAGCGCGGCGGTTGCTCGACGGTGAGTTCGATATCCGAGGGAAATTCCTTGCCGGGTTTGTCGAGACGCTCGGTGCCGCGGAGGACGCGGCCGCTCATGATGAGGGCCTTGGCTTGGGCGCGGGACTCGGCGAGGCCGCGCGCGACGAGGAGTTCGTCGAGGCGGAGGCGCGGGATTCTGGATTTCGGCGTGTCGATGGGAGGGGGAAGGGAGTGACGAGTGATGAGTGACGAGTGATGAGTGGCGAGTGATGAGTGATGGGTGATGAGAAAAGGTAGACCGTCAGCGGGGAGGGAGTTTTTGGCGGGCGGGGGACCAGCAGG
>JBILLY010000154.1:0-8313 GCA_044375835.1 Opitutaceae bacterium | reverse complement strand
CGGGGTGATGATCGGTTCGCTGCAGCGCACGAGCCGGATGCGCGGCGGCGGGCTGGGGGAGGCGACGTTTCTTCTGCTGCTCGGGGCGGCGATCTTTTGGCTCTACTACCGCGTGTATATCATCGGGCCCGAGGCGGTGTTGCCGGCGGCGTGGCACAATCCGCCGGGGCGCGGATGAGCGATGCCGGGCGGGGCGCGGCGGGGTCGTGGGCCGGCCTCAGCTAATCAGCAGCAGGCGCGGCGGGGATTCGCGGCCGACGAGCGGGGCGCGGTGGACGCTGGGCGGGAGGGGGTTGCCGGGATATTCCACGGCGATGCGCCAGAGGTGACCGAGGCCGAAGGAGAAGGGCTGCGCGCCGAGCCGCGGCGCGTAGTGGAGGTCGTAGCAGTTGTCCGCGAGGAACTCGCGGAAGCCGGCGTCGTCGGGCCCGCCGTAGTCGGCGAGCAGGCGGGCGCGGATCGCGGGGTCGTCGACCTTGCGGCAGGCGTCGTCCTGCCGGAGGGCTTCGCTCGGCGCGCCGTGGTAGGTGCAGAGCCACGTATCGGCCGCGATCGGCGCGCGGTCCGCGTGAAACGAATACACATCGGTGGCGACGGGCGCGGCGGGGTCGTCGTGCGGGTAGGCGTAGATGCAGTTGAGGGCGGGATCGAGGCCTTGGTCGCGGAGACGGTGCAGGTCGGCGACCATCCACGCGACGGCGGCGCGGCCGGCGGGCGGCAGGTCGAGGGCGAGCAGGCGCTCCTCTTCAAGGGGAACGATGCCCTCGCCGTCGCCGAGCGCGGCTACGACTGCGTCGAAACCGGCGGGCAAGGTCCGCGGCCAGCAGAGGGCGTTGACGCCGCGGTCGAGCGGCGTGGCGAGGAGGTCGGCGAACGAGGCGACGGCGCGGGCGCGGGAGTAGCCGGGAGGAAGCGGGCCGGAGGACATGAAGACGGAGCGGGCGATACGGTCAGTCCCACCAGAAGAACCAAGTGTCGGCGTCGAGGAGGGCGGCGGCGAGGACTTCGAGGCGTTCGGTGCCCTGGTGGACGATGTCGCTGCAAAAGAGGAATTGCTCGCGGGCGAGCGCGAGGGCGGCTTCGCGGGTTGCGGGCGGGCGCGGCGCGAGGCATTCGAGGGTATCGTCGGTGAGCGCGTAGATCTCGGTGCCGTAGGCGGCGTGCCACGCGCGCAGGACGGCGACCTGTTCGGCGGGGTCGGGGCAATCGTTCCAGCCGCCGGCATGGAGGTAGGCGGGAATCTCCCAGACGTTGGCGGTGGGCACGCGGGCGAGGAAGACGGCGGGTTTGGGGCGGCCGGTGGCAAGATCGGTGTGCGCGGTGAAGGGCGACGGCGGGACGCGGCGCGTGGGCCACGGGCCGGCGACGAGGTCGAGGTCGTCGGCGGCGTAGGCCGCGGTGCGCGCGGCGAAGAACGCGGCGGGATCGACGGACGCGGCGGCGGCGAGAATGGTCGCGGTCGAGCGGGTGGCGCTGCGCATGAGTTCGGCGCGGGCGGTGACTTCGGCGGCGTCACCGAGCACGACGGCGGAGGCGCCGGCGGGGCGCCACTCGGCCTGGTATTTCTGCCAGGCGGCGACGGCGTCGCGGCCGGCCACCCGGACGAGCGGAAACGGAAAATCGGGCAGCGCGGCGTCCGCGGCCGACGCGGAGGCTCGCGTCGGCGCCGAGCGCGCGGGCGTCGGTCCGGTCAGCGGCGTGGAGGACGCGGGGGCGCGTCCGAGGAGACGGTCGAGCCAGTTCATCGGGGAGGGAAATCGGGCGAGTCGCGGTGCGTCGGGTGCGAAAAAAGCGGCCGGGGTGGTCGGCGGCCGGCGAACGCGGGGCGGGTGGGTGGCATCGTCACCGGCGGCCGGGCTTGAGCGGGGCGGAGACGGCGAGACCGGCGTGCGCGACGCGGAGGGCGCCGCTTGCGGTCTCGATGCGGGCGGCCGCGGGGAGCGGCGCGGCGGGCGAAAGCACGGAGAGGGCGAACGCGACGGCGGCTTCCGGCAGCGCGGAGAAGTCGATGGCCTGTTCCTCGCCGGCGTGGAAGACGACGTCGAGGCAGACGTTTTGCTCCTCGTCGCGGCCGAGCGTCGCGACGGGGGCGGCGGCGCCGAAGCGGGCGTGCGGGACGGCGACGGCGACATCGAGCGGGCCGAGGCGGAAGCGGCCGCCGTCGGGAATCGCGTCCAGCCGGGCGGTGCGGGCGGCGGGGCCGCCGATTTCGAAACGCAGGCGGAAGTCGCGGGCGCGGATGGTGGCGTCTTTTACGCGGTCGAGGGAGATGTGGGTGTCGCCGCCGTCGGTGACGAAGGTCACGAGCCCGGCGACGCGGCCCTCGTGCTGGGCGGCGTGCAGGAAGGCGGAGGAATAGTCGTAGCCGTTTTTGAGAACGCGCAGGCGCAGGTAGCCGGGGGCGGCGGCGGTGCCGTAGTGGAGGATCAGAGGCCGGCGCTGGTTCCAGAGGTCGCCGCGATTGACGCTGCCGAGGGCGTAGTCGGGATGCAGATACGTGGTGCCGACGATGCCGGTGCGCTTGATGAAGGTCTGGACGACGCTGCGGGGCGAGGCGAGCGGGCCGAAGGCGGGGACGAGATCGGACGGGCAGGCGAGGGGCAGGCGGAATTCATCGCGGTCGGGCAGGTCGACGCCGAGATCGATGCGGCCGCCGGTGCCGCGCTGGATGAGGGCCGAGAGGCTGTCGCCGGCGAGCGAGCGGTAGGCGCGGCTGTGCGGGCCGGCCCATTGGCGCGTCGGCGCGTGGTAGTGGGTGGCGATCTCGGTCCAGGCGCGGCGCAGGAGGTCGGCGATGAGCGGGCGGGCGGCGGGGGTGCGGACGTGGGCGTCGAGCCGGGCGAGTTCCTGCAAGGCGACGACGGTGTAGGTGGGGCTGTTGTATTCCTCGAAGGAACCGTTCTCGGCGGTGTAGCGGTGGAAGCGCTCGAGGCGGGCGAGGCCGTAGTCGCGGTATTCGGGGGCATCGAGCAGCTCGCCGGCGAAGAGGGTGACGTAGGCGCCCATGACCGCGATGTTGGTGTAGTGGGGGCCGACGTTGCGTTTCTTGATCGCGGCGCAGGCGCGGAGGATGGCGGCGTCGATCGCGGCGACGAGATCGGCGGGCAGGCGGTCGCGGTGGTCGCGGGCGACGGCGAGGAGCGTGGCGCCGTTGAAGTCGGCCCAGTTGAAATCGGGCGGGCGCATCTGCGCGAGCGGCTCCTCGAGAAACCAGGACCAGATGCCGTGGGTGGAGCTGGCGGGATCGGCGTCCTGAAGGGCGACGACGCGGCGGAGGATGCCGACCGCGCGGTCGAGGTGGTCGGGCTTGCCGGTGTCGAGCAGGCCGAGGGCGTAGACAAGGGAGTCGCGGGTCGGGTGGACGAAGCCGCCCTTGAGTGCGGTGTGGTAGCCGGGCGTGGAGAATGGCCGGCGGAGCATGCGCTCGGCGGGGTCGTATTGGGCGTGCTGGGACGCGAGGGCGCGCTCAAGGCGGGCGAGCTGCGGGGCGGACGGGGGCGTCCACGGCGAGGAGGCGCGGGCGACGGTGGCGGCGGCGAGGAGCAGCGCGAACAAGACGGCGGCGCGACGGATGAGGCGGGGGAGCGGGGCGAAGGGCCGGTTCATACGAAGAGAGAGCGGGCGGAAGCGAGGGCGGCGCGGACCAGACGCCAATCGAGCAGGGCATCGAGGGCGAGGCCTTGGTGCAGGGCAACGATGCACCAGTAGACAATCCGGTAGCGGACCTTGGTGAGTTTGTGGCGGAAGAGACGCTGGGCGAGGAAAGCGCCTGGCCAGCCGCCGAGGAACTCGACGAGGTGCAGGGCCGATTCCGGCTGGCGCTCCTCGTGGCGGCGGGCGCGGCGCTTGTCGCCCCAGTAGAGGACAAAGCTGAGCACGGACAGCAGGCCGTAGAGCCCGAGGAGAAATTGCAGGCCGAGGGCGGGGTCGAGCCGGGCGGCGGCGATGGCGGGCAGGACGAGCAGGAGCAGCACCGTGACGCCGTCGGCGGGCCGGAGGCGGCCGCCGGCGGCGGTGTGCTCGGCGGCGACGGCGCAAGGGCGGCCCTTGGCGTCCTGTCCGAGCGCGAACGTGACGACGTCGCCGACTTCGGGGCGCTTGTGGCGCACGGCGAAGTCGCGCTGGTGCAGGAAATGGCGGCCGTCGCCGGCGGCGACGGTGCCGTAGCCTTTTTCCGGAGACCAAGCGGTGATCGTGCCGCGGAGTCGGGACATGGCGGCGGGGGCGGGGACGAGAGGCGTGGGCGTCAGCGCGCCGGGAGGTGGCCGGCGGCGACGACCTCGGCGAGCATCTGGTCGGCGTAGGCCCAGAGCTCGGTGCTGCCGTCGGCGACGTGGCGGTTGCGGGCGACGACGCGCTCGTGGGTGACGCCGTGGCGGGCCCAGGCGGCGCCTTGGGTGCGGCAGTTGAGCAGCATCGGTTGGAAACGGTCGCAGGCGGTGGCGAACTTGGCTTCGGGGGTGGCCTTGGCCTCGAACTCGTCCCAGAGCGCGCGGAATTCGCGAGCCTGGTCAGGCGGGAGAAGGCCGAAGATGCGGTCGGCGGCGATCGCCTCGCGCTCGTGTTGGCCGGCCATCGCGGCGGTGTCGTAGGCGAAGGTGTCGCCGGCATCGATCTCCACGAGGTCGTGGACGATGAGCATTTTCAGGACGCGGAGGACGTCGAGGTCGGGGACGTTGGCGTGCTCGGCGAGGACGATGACGCAGAGGCAGAGGTGCCAGCTGTGTTCGGCGTCGTTTTCGGCGCGGCGGCTGCGGGTGTTGATGGTCTGGCGGAAGACCTCTTTCAGCGCGTCGCACTCGGCGATGAACTCGATCTGACGGACGAGGCGGGCGGCGGGGGAGTCGGACACGGGAAAGGCGGAAGGCGGAAGGCGGAAGGCGAAAGGCGGAAGGCGAAAGGCGGAAGGCGGAAGGTGGAAGGGGGAAGGCGGAAGGCGGAAGGCGAAAGGCGGAAGGCGGAAGGTGAAGGCGGTCAGCGGGGTAGTTGGCCCCCTTACTTCAGGTGGGCGGCGACGATGGGGCGCCAGAGGGCGTAGCCGGCGGCGTTGAGGTGGAGCATATCGGCGACGAAGAGTTCGGGGCGCGGCTGGCCGTGGGCGTCGAGCATGGCGGTGTGGACGTCGATGTAGGCGAGGCGCGGGTCGGCCTTGCAGGTGGCGGCGATGAGGGCGTTGGCGGCGACGACTTTTTCGGCGATCTTGGCGCGCGACGGGCTGGGTTTGATGGAGATGAAGGCGATGCGGGTCTTGGGGAGGGCGGCGTGGACGCGGGCGACGAAGGACTGGAAGCTGGCGTGGACGGCCGCGGGGGTCTTGCCGTTCTGGAGATCGTTTTCGCCGGCGTAGACGACGATGAGGCGCGGGGCGTAGGGAACGGCGATGCGGTCGGCGTAGTGGGCGGAGTCGAAGAGTTCGGAGCCGCCGAAGCCGCGGTTGATGACGGTATGGTCGGGGAAATCGCGCACGAGGGACGTCCACTTCACGATGGACGAGCTGCCGATGAAGAGCACGGCGTCGCGGGGCGGAGGCGTGGCGACGTCGGACTCGGTGAACTTGTCGATCGCGGCGGCCCATTTTTCGGGGGCGGCCATGGCGAGCGGGGCGAGGACGAAGAGGACGAACGGCAGGAGGGCGCGCGGCATGGCGGGAACGAAGACGGATCGCGGGGCGGGCGGCAAGGGCGGCGCCGGGGGCGCTGCACTTTGGTGGTCGCGGCGCGCGGACGCGGCCGGTGGAGACGGCGGAACGGGGAAGCGGAGGCGGCCGGCGCGCTCTTGCCAACGGGACGATCGCGGGCAGCGTCCGCGCCATGCGACTGATTTTTCCCCTCTTGATCACCACCGCCGCCACCACCCTCGCGCAGACGCCCGCTCCGGCCGATTATCCGGCGGCGCCGCGCGGCACGCACGTCGACACCTACCACGGCACGGCCGTGCCGGACCCGTATCGCTGGATGGAGGATCTCGACGGGGCGCCGACGGCGGCGTGGGTGGCGGCGCAGAACAAGCTGACGTTCGGATTTCTGGATACGCTGCCGGAGCGGGCGCGGTTCCGCGAGCGGCTGACCACGCTGTGGAACTACGCGCGCAGCGGGGTGCCCTTCAAGGAGGGCGGGCGGTATTTCTTCTCCCGCAACTCGGGGCTGCAGAACCAGGCGGTGTTCCACGTGCAGGAGCGGCTCGATGCGGAGCCGCGGGTGTTGATCGATCCGAACACCCTCGCGAAAGACGGCACGGTGGCGCTGGCCGGCGCGCAGGTGTCGCCGGACGGCAAGTGGGTGGCCTACGCGACGGCGGGCGCCGGCTCGGACTGGAACGAAGTGCGCGTGCGCTCCGTCGACACCGGGCTGGATGCGACGGACCACCTGCAGTGGATCAAGTTTTCCGCGCCGGCGTGGACCAAGGACAGCAAAGGATTTTTCTACTCGCGCTACCCGGCGCCGACGACGGACGCGGGCACGGGGAAGACGTTTTCGAAGCTGGAGAACCAGCGGATGTATTACCACCGGCTCGGCACGCCGCAGAGCGCGGACGTGCTGGTGCACGAAATCGCGGAGGAGCCGAAATGGTTTGTGCGCGGCGGCACGACGGAGGACGGACGCTACCTGATCATCACGATCCAACGCGGCTCGTCGTCGGAGAACCTGCTGCGCTACGTCGATCTGGGCGACCCGCGTTCGCCGAACGTGACGGCGCCGGTGCGGTCGTTGGTGGACAAGTGGGAGGCGGAGTTCGAGGTCGTAGGCAACGACGGTCCGGTGCTCTACGTGCTCACGAACCTGGAGGCGCCGCGGAAGCGGCTGGTGGCGATCGACACGACGAAGCCGGAACGCGCGGCCTGGAAGACACTCGTCCCGCAAAGCGAGGACACGATCGACAGCGTGCAGATCATCGGCGGGCGGTTCGTGGTGAAGACGATGCACCACGCGAGCAGCCGGCTGGCGGTGTTTGCCAAGGACGGCAAGCCGCAGGGGACGGTCGCGCTGCCGGGGCTCGGGACGGTGGGGGCGGTGAGCGGACGGGAGGACGAGACGGAGTTCTTCTACAGTTTCACCTCGTTCGCGTCGCCGACGACCAACTACCGCCACGATGTGGCGACGAACCGCGGCACGGTGTTCTTCGCGCCGCAGGTGGCGTTCAAGCCGGATGACTACGAGACGAAGCAAGTCTTCTACAAATCGAAGGACGGCACGACGGTGCCGATGTTCATCACGCACAAGAAGGGCCTGAAACTGGACGGCAATTTGCCGACGCTGCTCTACGCCTACGGCGGGTTCGACGTGTCGCTGACGCCGAGTTTTTCCGTCGGCAATCTGGTGTGGATGGAGTCCGGAGGCGTCTACGCGATGCCGAACCTGCGCGGCGGCGGCGAATACGGGAAGGCGTGGCACGAGGCGGGCACGAAGGAGCGGAAGCAAAACGTCTTCGACGACTACATCGCGGCGGCGGAGTGGCTGTTTGCGAACAACTACACCAAGCCGGCGAAGCTGGTGCTGAGCGGCGGCTCGAACGGCGGCCTGCTGGTGGGGGCGACGATCAACCAGCGGCCGGACCTGTGCCGGGTGGCGTGGCCGGCGGTGGGCGTGATGGACATGCTGCGCTTCCACAAATTCACGATCGGCTATGCGTGGATCAGCGACTACGGATCCAGCGACGATGCGGCGGGCTTCAAGTATCTGTCGGCGTATTCGCCGGTGCACACGATCAAGGCCGGCGCGAAGTATCCGGCCGTGCTCGTGACGACGGCGGATCATGACGACCGGGTGCACCCGGCGCATTCGTTCAAATACGCCGCGGCGATGCAGGCGGCGGTGGCCAAGGATCTGAAAAACGCGCCGGTGATGATCCGCATCGAGACGAAGGCGGGCCACGGAGCGGGCAAACCGACGTCGAAGGTGATCGAGGAGAGCGCGGACAAGCTGGCGTTCGCGGCGCACTTTCTCGGGATGAAGGCGCCGTGAGGCGGGAGTTTTCAGGGCGCCGCCGAGGGAGCTGGGGCGGCACGCATCCGGCGTGCCGCGCACAGGGACTCCATGCGCGGTGCGGCCGGCGAGCCCCGACGGGGCAGGTCGGGCGACTCAGGCGAGGAAGCCGAGGTTGGGTTTCGCGAAGCGGCCGATGTTGGGGAAGGCGAGGCTGAGGTTGGATTGGCTGACGCCGAACCAGGAGGCGAGCGTGGCGCCGTATTCGTCGACGCTCGTGGTCGGAATCCAGCGGCCCTGCGTGGTGTCGTCGGGGCCGCCGATGGTGAGGTCGGGCATGCGGCCGTAGATGTCGCCGCCCTTCACGCCGCCGCCGACGATCAGGTGGTGG
>JBILLY010000475.1:0-4424 GCA_044375835.1 Opitutaceae bacterium | reverse complement strand
CGCCGACTTCCTCGACGCCCACCTCTTCACGACCACCCAGCACGCCCAACTGGAAACGCAGCCCGACGGCTCCGCGCGACTCAAGCTCGCCCCCGTCGCCAGCGCACCCACGCCCGTCCGCGCCACGCACGACCGCGCCAAAGCCCACCTCATCCCCGCCGACGCTCCCTGGCTGCGCGCCCTCGGCGTCACCAACGACCGCGGCCACCCCCGCGAGGGCATGGCCGACAAATTCCGCCAAATCCAGAATTTCGCCGCCCTCCTCCGTCCCCTCCTCGCCGAAGCCTTCCCGGACGCGACGCCGGCGGGCGCACCGCGCGCGGACCCGCCTTCCCCGCCGGCCGACGGCCTGCCGCCTCTACGCGTCGAGGACGCCGGCTCCGGCAAGGGTTACCTCACGTTCGCACTCGCCGCGCTGCTCGGTGACCGCGCCCACATCACCGGCCTCGAAGCTCGGCCCGAACTCGTCGCGCTCTGCAACCGTGTCGCCGCCGCGCACGGCTTCGCCGGCCGCCTCACGTTTCGCGCCGGCACCATCGCCGCCACCGCCCCCGCGCCGGTTGCGCCCGCCGCCGCCTCGAACGGCACCTCGGCCCCGTCCTCCCCGGCGCTCGATGTCCTCATCGCGCTCCATGCCTGCGACACCGCGACCGACGATGCCCTCGCCCGCGGCCACGCCGCCGGCGCCCGTCTCCTCGTCGTCTCGCCCTGCTGCCAAAAGGAACTCCGCCCGCAGCTCGCCGCCCCGCCTGTCTTCGCCGATGCCCTGCGCCACGGTATTTTCCAGGAACGCCACGCCGAATTCGCCACCGACGCCCTCCGCGCCCAACTCCTCGAATGGGCCGGCTACCGCACCAAGGTTTTCGAATTCATCTCCACTGAGCACACCGCGAAGAACCTCATGATCGCCGCCGTCCGCACCGGCCCGCCCGGCACGCCCGACGATGCGCGCGCGCAACGTCTCCGCGCCTTCGCCGCGTTCTACGGCATCCGCACGCAAGCGCTCGCCCGCCACTTGGACTTCCCGTTGACCTGAAGCAGGCCCTTCCCGCAATCGCTCCGGCCAGTCCGCTGCATTGAATGAAACCAAAAATTCCGATCGACCCGGCCGGTAGGGCGAGGCGTCCCCGCCGAGCCGTCGCGGCGCAACGGCTAAACGGTTCGGCGCGGACGACTCGCCCTACCCCAAGGCACTCCGGATGCGTGCCGGCAATAGCGGCGCTCCCCACCGACCCATGACCTGGTCCGAACTCGACTGGTCCGCGCTCGACCGCCTCCGCCAAAAATTCCTCGGCGGCACCGCCGCCGCCGGCCCGTATTGGGAAACTCCCGCCGACCTCGCGTCCTACGATTTCACCTACGCCGAGCGCATCGGCTGGAAATGGGACCACGTCCTCCGCGAACTACGCCTCCGCGGCTGGCGCCCGTCCGCCCGTTCCGTCTTCGACTGGGGCTGCGGCAGCGGTATCGCCGCCCGCCGCGTCATCGCCGGCTTCGGCGCCGACACCTTCGACACGCTCACGGTCTGGGATCACTCGCCGCTCGCCTGCGACTTCGCCGAGGACCGCGCCCGCCGCACCTTCCCGTCGCTCCGCGTCGCCCAAGCCACACCCGGTCTCCTCGCTGCGGATACACCCGTCGGCCTGCTCGTCCTCAGCCATGTGCTCAACGAGCTCCCCGCGCCCGCCCTCGCCGCCCTGCGCGCCCTCGTCGCCCGCGCCGAGGCGGTGCTCTGGGTCGAACCCGGCACCCACGCCGTGAGTCGTCAGCTCGGCGCCCTGCGCGACGAGCTCCGCGCCACCCATCGCCTGCTCGCCCCCTGCACCCACGCCGCCGCGTGCCCTGTCTTCACCGAAGCCAACGCCCGCCACTGGTGCCACTTCTTCGCCCCGCCGCCCGCCGAGATCTTCGCCGACTCCCATTGGGTGAAATTCGGCCAACGCGCCGGCATCGACCTGCGCAGCCTGCCCTACGCCTTTCTCGCGGCGGAGAAGCGCCCCTCCGCGCCGCCTCCGGCCGATCCCGGCGCGCCGCTCGACCCCGCGTTCGCCGACACCGGCCTGTCCCGCGTCATCGGCCGCGTCGAACACTTCAAACCCTACGCCCGCCTGCTCAGTTGCGACGCTTCCGGTCTGGCGGAACTCGAATTGCCCAAGCGCGCCGACCCCGCACTCTTCAAACACCTCGATCGCACCCGCGCCCCGCTCGTCTACCGCTGGCGGCGCGAAGGCGACAAACTCCTCGGCGGCTCCCCGCTCGAGCCGCCGCCCACGGCAGACCCGTCTTCCGCCACAGCGCCCGCCGCCGCACCCGGCGCCCCGTGATGTCCCGCGTGCGGCAGGGCCGGCTCGCCGAGCCGGCCTGGGTTCCGCAGTGATCCGCGGACATGCGCCCGTCGGAATCGGGCCAATCGCACCGCCGCCCCGCGCGTCCCGCTCCGCCCGGCAACGCCGCGCCCGGCGACGCCCCGTCCGCCCCTTCGGCGGCGTCGGCCCCCAGCCCTCGGCCGGCGGCTCCGCTTACTTCAACTCGCGGATCTTGATCGCGCGGTAGCTCACCACGTCGCCGTGGTCCTGGAACGCGATGTGCCCCTTGGCGAGGGACGCGAAGGTCTCCACGGCTTTGAACTTGCTGCCCGCGATCAGGGCTTTGCCTTCGGGGCTCGCGAGATCCGCGCCGGCCACCTTTTGGCCGTTGAGCCAGTGCTCGACCTTCCAGCCCTTCACCACGAGCCGCGACTGGTTCCATTCGCCGGCCGCCTTCACCGCATCGCGCGGCGCGCCCTTCCCGAGATCGTAGAGCGAGCCCGCGAGGTGGTTGTCCAGTTTGTTGTCCTTCGCGGCGACGTTATCGAGAATCTGATACTCCGGACCCGTCCGGTGACTCGCGGTATGGCCCAGCCCCACGCGGTAGATCACGCCGCTGTTTCCGCCCGCCGAGATCTTCCACTCGAAACTCAGCTCAAAATCCGCGAACTCCGCCTTCGTGACGATGTCGCCCGACTTCGCCGCCGTCAGCGTCATCGCGCCGTCCTGCGCCTTCCACCCGGCGCCGATCGCCTCGGTCTTGTAGCCGCGCCAACCGTCGAGCGACTTGCCGTCGAACAGCAGTTTCCAGCCCGCGGCCTTCTCCGCACCCGTGAGGGAATTCGGGTCCGCCGCGCGGAGCGGCGAAACCACCAGCAGCGCGACCAACGTGAGGAGCGACGTCGTTTTCATGGGGAATGCCGCGAGACGCTGCCGCGCCCTCCGCCGCATGGAAATCCAAATCTCCGCCGCCGGTGCCGCACCGTCCCCGCGCCCTCCGGCCCGCCGCGTCTCCGCCGTCAGCCCGCCGGCTTCGCTGCCGGCGCCGCGACCCAGCGACCGGGAAACAACATCATGCCCGGATGGCGCGGCGGACCGCGCTCGTTGTGGTGAAGCTGCGCGATCAGGAGTTCGACGGCCTGCACCCCGAGCAGATCGTCGCACTGATCGATCCCCGCGACGGTCGCAGGCGAAGCGGGCGACCACCGGAGCGTCGCGATGGGCAGAGCGTTTCGGCGGCAAAACGCCCGCACCCCCGGCGCCGCCAGTTGCTCGACCGCACTCACGATCAACGCGTCGGCTCCGCTCCGGGTCAGCCACGCCGCCAAGCCGCGCGGTTGTTTGGGATCGTGCATCCGGAGGAGTTCCCGCGCGCGCTCCGGCTCCGGGTGATTCGCGAAAAACGCCCCCGTCCACGCGTGCTTCGCCCGGTCGTCGATCACCGCGTCGACCACCGCCGCCGGACGCCGGCAGCCGAGCTTGCCCAGTTCCTGCAACACCATGCGCATCGCGAGAAAGTGATGGTGGCCGACGTGGTGCAGCTCGGGCGTCCACGTCACGTTGCCGATCACCACGGCGGCCAGCCGGCTCCAGTCCCAGTCGAGCACGAGCGAGGTCTCCGGCGTGAGCACCGGGGAAAGCAGCACGCCCGTGATGCCGCGCGCGACGATGATCTCCTGCAGCCGCGGCTCCGTCATCCCCGGATCATCGGTCCAGAATTCCTCGAGCGCGAAGCCGAGCCGCTCCGCGCGGGCCGATGCCCCCTTGAACACCGCTCGCAGGTAGGGGTTCTCCGCCGACGTGCGCCGCGTCGTGTGCACCCACACGAAGGCCAACCGTTCGGCGCGCGGCCGCACGCGCGCGCCGCGGATGTGCGCCATGAGACCCGCCACCCGCGGGTTGGGCCGGTAGCCCAGCTCCCGCGCCGCGGCGGCGACGAGATCGCGCGTGTCCGGCGGGATCTTGGGGTGCCCGCGCAGCGCATACGACACCGTCGCCAGCGACAGCCCGGCGTGGCGGGCGATCGCTTTGAGGGTCACGACCGGCTGGGGCGAGGTGGGCACGGTGAACGAGTTCACCGCCGCGGCGATTGCCAAGCAACCTCCGACTTCATGGGGT
>JBILLY010000806.1:0-3006 GCA_044375835.1 Opitutaceae bacterium | reverse complement strand
GCTTGCCCTCGCGGCGCGCCTCCCACCGCGCGCCACGACCCCGCCAACCCCTCCGTCTGCCGCCCCCGCCATGACCACGCCCCTGCCCTTCCGGTTCGCCGCCGCGCTCCTCGCGCCGCTGGCCTTGGCCGCCCAGTCGCTGCCCAACAAACCCGCTGCCGCGCCCACACCCGCCGCGACCGACGCCGTCGTGCTCTCGCCCTTCGAGGTCAGCGGGAACCCCAACGATTCCTACGAGGCCACCAACACCAACTCCCTCACCGGCATCAGCACGCCGCTCAACAAGGCCCCGCTCGATGCCCGCGTGCTCACCCGCACGATGATGGACGAACTCGGCGGCGGCGACGTCTTCCGTCTGCTCTCCGACTACGGCGGGCTCGGCGCCATGCTGTTTGGCGGCGGCAACGAGGACCAGCGCGGCATGCAGGAGGGCGACGCCGCCCAGCCCGGCGCCTACAACGCCCGCGGCTTCTCCATCGGCGAGCCGCGCCGCGATGGTTTCCTCCGCTCCTCGACCGCCGGCTTCAACGGCTTCGATGTGGAGAGCGCCGAGGCCGTCAACGGCTCCAACAATCTCCTCTACGGCTCCGGCGACCCAGGCGGCATCGTCGTCATCAACACCAAGCGCGCCCGCGTCAACCAGCGCTCCGCCACGCTCAGCACCAAGTTCGACTCCGAGGGCTCGCACACCTACACGGGCGATTTCAATGTCGGCACCCGTCGCTTCGCCGTCCGCCTCAATCTCCTCGAAAACGCCGACCGTTACTACCGCCCGATCCTCGGCCTCGACCAAACCGGCCTGCAGGCGGCGGCGACGTTCCGCCCCTGGCGCTGGCTCAGCGTCTTTGCCGATTTCCGCCGCTACGAGCGCGCCGCGATCATCGCGAGCGGCGCCACCCTCCGGACGCCCACGGGCCTCGTCCTCAGCAACGGCGTCACGATGGACAACCAATCGCCCGCCTACATCACCGGCTTCGGCGGCTCCGCGCTGCTGAACAACCTGATCACGCTGCGCAACCAGGACTCGCTCTCCGGCGTCGTCGCGCGCCAACACTGGATCAACCAGGCCAAGGGCGTCACCGTCGACCTCACCCCGCACCGGGATTTCGCGTTCCAATTCCGCTACAGCCACGACGACCGCATCAACCGCGCGCTCTCGCCGCTCAGCACGCAGTTCCTCCACCCCGATCTGCCGACCAACCTCGCGACCGATGCCAACGGCGCGCCGCTCCGCCAGTGGGCCGCGTTCACCTCGCTCGGCGGCTCGCCTTTCTCCACCGGAGCGCACGGCTACAAGTTCACCGCCGTCGGCCGCCGCGATCTCGGCCGCTGGGGCGACCACCGTCTCAGCGTCTTTTACTCCCGCCTCGATTCGTGGACCGTCAGTCGCACCGCACGTTTCTATGAAATCAACGCCGACGGCTCGTGGGTCCGTAACGAGGCCAACATCCGCAACGCCGATTCCGGCCGCACCCTGATGCCCGCGCTGTGGCGCCCGATCTTCTCCACCGCGATGCCCGGCAACTTGAAGTGGCCGCAGGACATCATCACGCACCCCAACGGCAAACGCTACGCATGGGACACGTCGGTGGCGCCCCGCACCGTGCCCGCGACGCCCATGAACCCCGAGGGCCTCGGCGGCCCGGTCAACGCCCTCGGCCAGCCCACGAGCACGGCCTTCTCCAACGACGACACCACGGAGAAAGGCTGGGGCACCGGCTTCACGAGTTCGTTTTGGCAAGGCCGCATCGACACCCTCATCGGCCTCCGCTTCGAGAACGCCTCCACCGTGCGCACGACGACCACCGTCGCCCGCGGCCCGATCGACTACGCGAGCCGCACGTATGGCGTCGTGTTCGACACGCCGCTCCGCGGCCTGCGCGGCTACCTCAATCTCTCGCGCAACGCCAAAATCAACTTCGCCACCGACCGCGACGTGTTCAACAACCTGCTCCCGATCGGCAAGGGCGAGACCAAGGAGGCCGGCCTCAAGCTCTCCCTCTGGGATCACCGCCTCTCCGGCAACGTCACCTATTACCAGACCTCGGGCTTCAACTTCGCCGCCTCGCTCGGCGGCATCCGCGACGACGTCGATCCCAACGGCATCAACGGCCGCAACGGCGGCGCGGGCTACGTCTTCAGCCGCGTCTCCGACGGCCTCAGCGCCAGCCTGAGCGCGCGACCGCTCAAGCCGTGGCAGATCACGTTCAGCTGGGCGCAGGCCAACGGCTCCGAGCGCAGCGACATCACGCTCCCCGTCTTCTACAACGACGAGTTCAACACCACGACCGTCGGCGGCCAGCAGGTCGTCGCCATCCGGAACTCCGCCAACAACTCGCTCTCGCCCCTCATGGTCCCCGTCGATCCGGCTCAGCCCGCCGGAGCCATGACCGCGCTGTCTGTCGCGATGATGAAGGATCGCGCGAGCCCCTATTTCGCCAACCTCGATCCCGACTCCGGCGCGATCCTCAACTCGCAGGCGCTTGGCCTCCGCACCACCGGCGTCGGCACCACGAAGACCGGCCTCCCCATCAGCGCTCACCAGCTCGGCTTCGTCCCGCCGTTGCCGGAACTCATCGTGCGCAAATCCGGCGAAGCCACCTCCGGCTATTCGGAAAACTCCTTCAGCATGATCAACCGCCTCCAGGTGAGCGAAGGCCGCTTCCGCGGCCTCGTCGGCGGCCTCGCCACCACCTACGCGCGAAACTTCCGCGGCTACATGTATACCGACGCCGCCGACGGCAATAAGCGGAAACTTTTCTACTACCCCGACAAGGTGCAGAACAACGTCTTCCTCGTCTACCGCTTCAAGGGCTTCGCGAAATCGCAGATGACCGTGCAGCTGAACATCGACAACGTCTTCGATCGCCAGCGCGTGCTCGCCCTCCCGCGCAGCACCAACGGCACGATCCGCTATTTCCAATACCAATACTCCCCGCGCAAGACCGCGCTGACCACGAGCGTCACGTTCTAAGCGGGCACGCCCTTCGCCCACGCTCCGTCCGA
>JBILLY010000152.1:0-8369 GCA_044375835.1 Opitutaceae bacterium | reverse complement strand
CGCCGACGCCGCCCTCGCGCCTTGGCGCCGGCAGTTCGCCGGCATCGCGCGCCATCGCGACCGCACGTTTCCGCACCGCTGGGATCTCGCGCGCGCGTCCGACCTCGCGCCCTGGCGCCGCGACGGTCCCGCCGTGCGGAGCCCCGCTCCGGCCGGCGCGTTCGCCGTCGCCCCCGAGGGCGACCGCGTGCTCGTCGGCCTTTATCCCGCGGGCACTTATTCGCATCTGCACTCGACCAAGGACCGCGGCCTGCTCCTGTCGCCGCGCATCCCGCTCGGGCAGAAATACGATCTGTGGCTGCGCGTCTCGGGCGAAGGCGGCTCGTTCGCGCGCTACGCGGTGCGGAACTATCCGCGCCAAGGCACCGTTTTTCCCGTGCAGGCGCTCGTCGGCACCGCCCCGCGCTGGATCAAGCTTCCGCTCGACTACTGGCAAGGCGACTCGATCCACCTCGAGTTCTCCACCGCCGCGGATCAGCCGGTCGTGGCCAACTCCGCCGCCACGCGCTCCTGGTTCGGCGTGTCGGAAGCGCTGCTTGTGCGCGCAGGCGAGCTCGGCCCCTTTGAAGTCTGGCCCTTCGCCGCCACGGTCCTCGCCGCCCTCGGCGACACTCCTCCGGCCGATCGCGCCGCGCTCGCCGCCGGTTTCTCCGCCGCGCTCCGGTCGAGCGCAACCGCCTGGCGCGACCACCGCGCCACCGACGGCGACGCCGAGTTGCTCGACCAATTGCTCCGCGCCGGCCTGCTTCGCAACCGCCCCGCCGACCTGCCCGAAGCCGCGCCGCACCTCGCCGCCTACCGGGAAACCGAGGCCGCCCTGCGCATTCCCACCCGCGCGCCGGGCGTCATCGAGATGGCGGCGGTCGACGCGCCGTTCCTCCCGCGCGGCGACCACAAGCGCCCCGGTGCGCCCGTGCCGCGCTACTTCCTCGAGGCGTTCGACCCCGCGCCCTTCGCCGTCGCCGACAGCGGTCGGCTCGCCCTCGCGGAAGCGATCGTCGACCGCGGCCGGCCGCTCGCCGCGCGCGTGATCGTCAACCGCGTCTGGCACCATCTCTTCGGCCGCGGCCTCGTCACGACTCCCGACAACCTCGGTCGCATGGGCGAGACGCCCTCGCATCCCGAGCTGCTCGACTACCTCGCCACCTGGTTTGTCGAGCACCGCTGGTCGCTGAAAGCGTTGATCCGTTTCATCGTCACCACCGAGGCCTGGCAGCTCGCCAGCGCGCCGCCGCCCGGCGCCGCGGAGAAAGATCCCGACAACCGTCTGCTCGCCCACGCCCCGGTGCGGCGACTCGAGGCCGAGGCCATCCGCGACGCGCTGCTCGCCGTCTCCGGGGAGCTGAAAACCGATCAGAGGTCCGGCCCGCCGGTCCTCGGCACCGTGCCGCGGCGCAGCGTCTACGTGCGCGTGAAGCGCAACGACCTCGATCCGTTCCTCGCGGCATTCGACGCTCCCGTGCCGTCGACCACCGTCGGCCGGCGCGATGTCACCAACGTCCCGGGCCAATCGCTCACCTTGCTCAACAGCCCCTACGTGCGCGGTCTCGCGCAGCGCTGGGCGACTCGCCTCGCCGCCGATCCCGCGCTCGCCACGCCCGATGCGCGCATCCGCGCGATGTATGCGGCCGCGTTCTTCCGCGCACCCACCGCCTCCGAGCTGGCGCGCGCCGCCGCGCTCGTCTCCGCGCCGCCCGCCGACGGCGCCGCCGGGGAGGCGTGGGTCGATCTCGCCCACGCGCTTTTCAACACCAAGGAATTCATCTTCCTCCGCTGAACCCCATGCCGCCGCTCCTTTCCCGCCGCGAAATGCTCCGCCGCTCGTCCACCGGATTCGGCTGGCTCGCGCTCTCCGGCCTGCTCGCGTCGGCGGGCCGGGGTGCGGTCCGCGCACCCGCGCCGCATTTCAAACCGCGCGCCAAAAACGTCATCTTCCTCTACATGTCGGGCGGCGTCTCCCACCTCGACTCCTTCGATCCCAAGCCGCTGCTCGCGCGCTACGCCGGCCAGCCGATGCCGACGAAGGTCGAGCGCACGCAGTTCAACAAAAACGGCATGGTCTTCCCCAGCCCGTTCGAGTTTCGCCGCCACGGCGCGAGCGGCATCGAGATCAGCTCGATGTTTCCCGAGATCGCGCGGTCCTGCGCCGACGACCTGTGCGTGGTCCGTTCGATGACCTCCAGGGTCAACGAGCACGCGCAGGGAAACTATTTCTTCCACACCGGGTTTCCGACCATGGGCCATCCGAGCGCCGGCGCCTGGATCAACTACGGCCTCGGGTCGGCCAACCGCGATCTGCCCGGCTTCGTCGTCCTCCAGAGCGGCGGCGCCGTCGCGCCCCACGGCGGCGTGGGCCTTTTCAGCAACGGTTTTCTCCCTGCCCAGCACCAGGCCTCGATCGTCTCCGCCGATGGCCCCGATGCCGTCCCGCATATCCGGCCGCGCTTGGGCGACGCCGTCCAACGCCGCCAGCTCGACTTCATCGCCGCCTCCGATCGCGACTTCGCCGCCCGCGCCGCGCACGATCCGCAGATCGAGGCCGCGGTGAAAAACTACGAGACCGCCTACCGCATGCAGGCTGCCGTGCCCGAGTTGGTCGGCCTCGGCGGCGAGAGCGAAGCGACGAAGAAACTCTACGGCCTCGACCATCCGCACCCGCAAAAAGCCGCCTACGCTCGCCAGTGCCTGCTCGCCCGTCGCCTCGTCGAGCGCGGGGTGCGTTTCGTCGAACTCAGCTGCATCAACGAGAAGATCGGCGCCGGCAACGCCCCCAATCCCTGGGACCAGCACGGCGAGCTCGAGCGCGGCCACCGCGCGATGGCCCACCAAGTCGACCAACCCATCGCCGCCCTCATCACCGATCTCAAGGCGCGCGGCCTCCTCGACGAGACGCTGATCCTGTGGTCCGGCGAATTCGGTCGCACCCCGTTCTCGCAGGGCACCGACGGCCGCGATCACAACCCCTTCGGTTTCTCGATCTGGCTCGCCGGCGGCGGCGTGAAGGCCGGCTCCGTCTACGGCGGGACCGACGACCTCGGCTACCACGCCGTCGACAGGCCGATGAGCGTCTACGATCTCTGGGCAACCGTGCTGCACCTGCTCGGCCTCGATCACGAAAACCTCACCTATCTCAGCGGTGGCCGAAACCACCGGCTGACCGACGTGCATGGCAACGTGATCCGCGAACTGCTCGCGTGACGCCGCCGCGCGCCCCGTCCGGGGCGTGCCATCCCGACCGATGGGGTTGCCGGCATTTCCCCGCACGCGCGGTTCCGATGCCACCGTTCATTCCGGCCCGCGTCCTCAGCCCAACTCCGTCGCCAGCGCCCGGTGCTTCGCGAACACCCCGCGCAGCGCGCCGCTGAGGTCGTCCTGCAGCGCCTGCACCGCGCGATACTTCGCCACGTTGGCTTGGTTCGGCGTGCAGCGCGTCTCTTCCTTCACCGCGACGACACCCTCGGTGAACTCCGTGATCTTCGCCGTGCGCCGTCCGTTCCGCCGCGCGACGCACCACGCCGCCTGCAACGCGCCGCCGAGCGCCGCGCCTTCCTCTTCGACCATCCCGACCACCGGCACGCCGAAAATGTCCGCCATGATCTGGCGCCACGCCGCCGACTTGGCGCCGCCGCCCGTCACGCGGATCTCCTTTGCCTTGACGCCGAGCACCGCCAGCCGCCGCAGGCCGTAGTTCATCCCCAGCGTCACGCCCTCCATCGCCGAGCGCGCGAGCGGCCCGCGGTGGTAGGTCTTCGCATTGAGCCCGAGCAGCGCGCCCGTGCCGTCCGGCACGTTCGGCGTCCGCTCGCCCGCGAAATACGGCAGCGTCACCAGCCCGTGCGCCCCCGCCGGCGTGCCCGCCACCGCCGCTTCGAGCGCCGCGTGGTCGTGGCCGAACAGCGCCCGCACCTGCTCCGTCACCGTCGTCACGTTCATCGTGCAGAGCAGCGGCAGCCACCCGCCCGTCGACGAGCAGAACGCCGCGATCTCGCCCTGCGGATCGACCACCGGTTTGTTCGCGAACGCATAGATCGTCCCGCTCGTGCCGAAACTCGCCGAGATCACGCCGGGCGACACGTTGCCCGTGCCGATCGCACCCATCATGTTGTCGCCGCCGCCCGCGCTCACGACGACGTCCGGGGAAAACCCATACTTCGCCGCCAGCTCCGGCTGCAGCGTGCCCGCCGCCTCGTGCGACTCCTGCAGCGCCGGCAGCCACGCCGCCAGCTTCGGATCGATCGCATCGATCGCCGCCCGGCTCCATTTCCGCGCGCGCACGTCCATCAGCGCGGTGCCCGACGCATCGCCGAACTCCATCGTGTAGTTTCCCGTCAGGTGGAAATTCAGGAAGTCGTGCGGCAGCAGCACGTGCCGCAACCGCTTGTAGTTCGCCGGCTCGTTTCGTTTCAACCAGAGGATCTTCGGCGCCGTGAATCCGGGCAGAATCAGACTGCCCGTCGCCCGGATGGCCGCCTTCGGTCCGCCGAGCTTCTTCGTGATGATCGCGCACTCCGCCGTCGTGCTCGTGTCGCACCAGAGCTTCGCCGGCCGGATCACTTTCCCCGCCGCGTCGAGCGCCACGAAACCGTGCTGCTGCCCCGACACCCCGATCCCGCGCACCCGCGAGCGGTCGATCTTGCCCGCGACTTCGCCGATCACCGCGTCCATCGCATCGGCCCACTGCTGCGGATGCTGCTCCATGTGCCCCGGCGGCAACCCGTCGATCAACGCGTGCGGCGCCCGCGCCTCCGCGACGACTTTGCGCGAATCCAGGTCGAGGACGACCGCTTTGACGCTCTGGGTGCCGGAATCGATGCCGATGTAGAGGCTCATGGGGGAGTGGCGCGCATCGCCGCAAAATCCCCGCGCCGGCGCAAGCCGGACCTCCGTCAACCCGTCAGCCCGCCGCTCCCCGCCCTGCCTCGTCCGTCTCTCACCGATCTCCCCCGCCCTCCTTCTCCCCGTCTCCACCCCGTCACACTGCGCGCGTCGCCGCCCCTTTCCCCGCCTGCACCCCACCGCGCGTCCGGCTCCGCGCCCCCCGTGTCACCGCCACGCTTGCCACGCGCGCGTTTCCTTCCTGACTCGCCGTCTCCCCTGCGCGCCCCTCGCCGCCCCGACCGCTTTTCTCCTTTCCCATGGATCCCTTTCTCCTGCTGGCCATCGGCATCGTCATTGTCATCGGCGGCATCGTTTTCCTGAAGCTCCACGCCTTCATCGCGCTCTTCGCCGCCGCCATCGTCGTCTCCAGCCTCACCCCGCGCGCCGCCATCGAGCAGGCCGTCCTCGCGCAAAAACGCCCCGCCGCCGAGGCCAAGGCCCGCGCCGACGAACCGCTCGGCGCCAAACTCGCCAACAAGTTCGGCGGCACCTGCACCAACCTCGGCGTCCTCATCGCCATGGCCTCCATCGTCGGCGTCTGCCTCCTCCACAGCGGCGGCGCCGACCGCATCGTGCGCTCCACCCTCGGCCTCTTCGGCGAAAAGCGCTCGCCCCTCGTCTTCGCCACCAGCGGACTCGTCCTCGGCGTGCCCGTGTTCTTCGACACCGTGTTCCTATTGTTGATACCGCTCGCGCGCGCCATGGCGACGCGCACCGGTAAAAACTACCTGCTCTACGTCCTCGCGATCGCCGTCGGCACCACGATGACGCACTCGCTCGTCCCGCCCACGCCCGGCCCGCTCTTCGCCGCCAACGCCCTCAAGGTCGACCTCGGCACCATGATGGTCGCCGGCCTCCTGCTCAGCGCCTTCGCCGCCAGCTTCGGCCTCGTCTATGCCTTCTGGGCCAACCGCCGCTGGCCCATCGCCGTGCGCAATCCGTCCGATGAAGCCGGTTCCCCCGCCGCCCCCGAACGCCCCGACCACGAGCTCCCTCCGCTCTGGCTCGCCCTCGCCCCCATCATTCTTCCCGTCGTTCTGATCTCCGGCTCCACCGTCGCCGACATCGTCGCGCTGCCGCCCGACGTGAACCGCGTGATCGACGCCCTCGGCCACCCCAACATCGCCCTCGCCATCGCCGCCGCCATCGCGCTCGTCACCGTCGCCACGCGCCCCGGCAGCGATCCCAAGGTCGTCAAATCCACCGTCCAGGCCTCCCTCGCCGACGCCGGTATGATCATTCTTATTACGGCCGCCGGCGGCGTCTTCGGCGGCGTGCTCCAGGAGACCGGCGTCGGCGAGCGCATCCAGGGCCTCGCCCGCGAATACCGCATCGGCGTCCTGCCGCTCGCGTTTCTCGTCACTGCCCTTATCCGGACCGCCCAGGGCTCCGCCACCGTCGCGATGGTGACGAGCGTCGGCATCGTCGGCGCCTTCGCGTCCCCCGAGACGCTCGGCTGCCACCCCGTCTACCTTGCCCTCACCATCGGCTGCGCCTCGAAACTCGTCCCGTGGATGAACGACAGCGGCTTCTGGGTCGTCTCCAAGACCGCCGGCCTCTCCGAGCGCGAAACGCTCCGCACCATGTCGATCATGTTCTCGATGATGGGCATCGTCGGCTTCCTCGCCGTCCTCGTCGCCGCCAAACTCTTCCCCATGGTCTGAGCGTCGCCGCCCCGCCTACTCGCTGCGCGCTACGCCGTTCGCTCATCACTCGTCACTCATCGCTCGTCACTTCCTTTTCTCGTCCGCGTTGTTCGCCTTGAGGGCGTCGAGAAATTCCACCGGCGCGAAGTCGTCGCTCAGCACTTTGGCGTTCTTCATCCTCTCCACCGGGATCGGGATCCGCTCGTCCTTGATCGCCGCGAGATCGAGGCGCCCGGCGAAGACCGGGTTCGTCAGCGCCGACGCCGCCGGCCAGCGCGCGGCATCGACGATCGCGGGCGTCTTGTAGTTCACCGCGCACGCGATCACGTTGCCGCGCCCGTCGACCCCGAAGAGCACCACCTGCGGAAACACCGCCATGATGGTCTTCAGGTCCGAGTAGTAGAGTTCGCTCGTCGCGTGCAGGTTCGTCACGAACACGCCGCGGTCGCTCAGCCGCGCCGCGCACTCCTTGTAAAACTCCTCCGTCTTCAGGTGCGGCGGCACGAACCCGCCGCGAAACGCGTCGAGGATCAGCCAATCCCACTTCTGCCGGTCGCGCTTCACGAACATGCGCCCGTCCATCAACGCCACCGGCGTCTTCTCCGTCGGCTTGAATTCCATCTTGTCGCGGCACAGCTCCAGCACCTTCGGATCGAGCTCCACCGTCTGCAGCAGCGTGTCGGGATACGCCGCCGCGAAGAGCCGGTGGAAACCCGCCCCGCCCAGCCCGATCATCAGCACGCGCTGCGGCTTCGGCTGGAAAAACAACGCCCCGTAGAGCGACCGCGTATAGGGCACGACCAGGCGCAGCGGATCGCTCAGGTCGACCGCCGACTCCAGCGCCTCGCTGCCGCGCGCCCGCGCCCGCATCTCCACCATCTGCCCGCGCCGCTCGATCGTCAGGCTGTTGTAGATCGTGTCGTGCTGCTCGACGTAGTTCTGCGCGCGCGCCGCGCCCGCCCAACCCAGCACCGCCGCCACCGTGAGAATGATTCGTTGCCGCTTCATGGAAATCGTTCGTCCACCGCCCCGGCGCTCACGTCCCCTTCGCCTCCGCGCCGCCGGCCGCGGGCGCCCGCAGCAGCACCAGCAACGCCGCCAAGCTCACCACCGCCACCGCCAGCCACAGGTTCAGCAGCGTGGACACGCGCAGGTGCGGGATCAGCACAAACGCCGTCAGCATCACGCCCGCGATGTTGCCGAGCGTGCTGATGCCGTAAACCTGCCCCGACGCCTTGCCCGGCGGCATTCCGCGCGCCGCGAGATACTGCACGCACTGCGGCGTAAACGACGACAGCGACAGCACCGGCACGAAAAACAGCACCACGCACGAGAGCAGCACCGGCACCTTGCCCGGCTCCAGATTCACCGCGATCGCATCGACCAGCCCGCGGCCAAACAACGCCGTCACCGCCAGCGACACCACCGCCGCGCCCGCCCAGCCCAACTGCCAGCGCCAGCGCCGGTCGCCCGGCAGATTGCTGATCCAGCCGCCCAGCATCGCGCCGACGCTGAAGGCCGCCAGAAACGTCGAAATCAGGCACGCCCACACGTCGATCGCCGACCCGAAATACGGGCTCAGCAGCCGCGACGCCAACAGCTGGAAGCCCATGCTCAAAATGCCGAGGATGATTACGACGACGTGAAAGGCGAAGAGCGTCACAGCGGGGGATGGGGTGCGCGGAAAGGGCCGGCAACGTGCGTCGTCGTCCCGGCGATGTCACCATGAATCTCCGGCACCGAAACTCCCGCACCACCCTTGCGTCCGCCCGCCATCCGCCCCCCACTGGTCCCGCACCGTTTCCCCGCCGCCGCGCCGCGCGCTCCGGGCTCCGCCCACGTCTC
>JBILLY010000004.1:0-31318 GCA_044375835.1 Opitutaceae bacterium | reverse complement strand
CTTCTCGGCCCGGTCCTCACCTGTCCTCCCGTTTTCCTTCCATGATCTACCTGCTCGGCGGTTCCGGCTACGTCGGCCAAGCCTATCAAGCGCTCCTCGCGCGCAAAAACATCCCGTTCCGCAACCTGCGCCGCGCCGAGCTCGACTACACCGACCGCGCCACCCTCCGCGCCGCCCTCCTGCGCGACAAGCCGGCCTTTTTGATCAACGCCGCCGGCTACACCGGCAAACCCAACGTCGACGCCTGCGAACTCGACAAACACGCCTGCCTCTTCGGCAACGCCGTCCTCCCCGGCATCATCGCCGACGCCTGCGCCGACGCCGGCGTCCCCTGGGGCCACGTCTCCTCCGGCTGCATCTTCACCGGCTCGCGCCCCGACGGCACCGGCTTCACCGAAGACGACACACCCAACTTCACCTTCCGCACGAACAACTGCTCGTTCTACAGCGGCACCAAGGCCCTCGGCGAAGAAGTCCTCGCCGGTAAACCCTCCGTCTACATCTGGCGCCTGCGCATCCCCTTCGACCAGCACGAGAGCCCGCGCAACTACCTCACGAAGCTGATGCGCTACAAGACCCTCCTCGCCGCCGAGAACTCCATCTCGCAACTCGACGAGTTCGTCACCGCCACCTTCGCCTGCTGGGAGAAACGCGTCCCCTTCGGCACCTACAACGTCACCAACCCCGGTCACGTCACCACCCACGAGGTCGTCGACCTCATCCTCAAGAGCGGCGTCTGCCCCAAGGAGTATGTCTTCTTCAAAGACGAGACCGACTTCATGCAAAAGGCCGCCAAGACGCCGCGCTCCAACTGCGTCATGAGCTCCGCCAAACTCGCCGCCGTCGGCATCACCCTGACCGAAGTCCACACCGCCGTCGCCCGCGACCTCGCCCGCTGGCAGCGCGCCGCCTGAGACCCGATCTTTCAACCTTCAACTTCCACCTTTCAACCGCATGAACGTATTGGTCACCGGCGGCGCCGGCTTCATCGGCAGCAACCTCGTCCGCCTGCTCGTCACCACCACGGAGCACACGGTGCTCAACGTCGACGCGCTCACCTACGCCGGCAACCGCCGCTCCCTCGACGACCTCGCCGCCCACCCGCGCTACCGTTTCGCGCAGGCCGATATCTGCGACGCCGCCGCCCTCGCCAAACTCTTCGCCGACTTCGCGCCCGACTGGGTCATGCACCTCGCCGCCGAGAGCCACGTCGACCGCTCCATCGACGGCCCCGGCGCCTTCATCCAGACCAACGTCGTCGGCACCTACACCTTGCTCCAAGCCGCCCGCGCCCACTTCGACCGGCTCTCGGTCCCCGCCAAGGATCGCTTCCGTTTCCTCCACGTCTCGACCGACGAAGTCTACGGCTCGCTCGGCGCCACCGGCCTTTTCACCGAGGCGACGCCCTACGACCCGCACTCGCCCTACTCCGCCAGCAAGGCCGCCAGCGACCACCTCGCCCGCGCCTGGGCCGACACCTACAAGCTCCCCGTCCTCGTCACGAACTGCTCCAACAACTACGGCCCCTACCAGTTCCCCGAGAAACTCATCCCGGTCGTCATCTTGAAGGCCCTGCGCGGCGACCCGATCCCGGTTTACGGCAAAGGCGAAAACATCCGCGACTGGCTCTACGTCGTCGACCACGCCGAGGCCCTGCACACCGTCGCCGCCCGCGGGCAAGTCGGCCAGACCTACAACATCGGCGGCAACAACGAGCGCCGGAACATCGACCTTGTCCGCCTGCTCTGCGGACTGCTTGACGAGCTCCGTCCCCGCGCCGACGGCAAGCGCTACGAATCGCAGATCAGCTTCGTCACCGACCGCCCCGGCCACGACCTGCGCTACGCCATCGACGCCTCGAAGATCCAGCGCGAGCTCGGCTGGACCCCGAAGCAGGACCACAGCTCCGGCTTCCGCCAAACCGTCCAGTGGTATCTCGACCACGAGTCCTGGACCGCCGCCATCCTCAACGGCAGCTACAAGCTGGAGCGGCTGGGGCATGGGTGATGGGTCATAGGTCATGGGCGCCGAAGGTTTCCGCGAGTTGCGATCATGGCAGGCCGCCAAAGCCCTCGCCGTGGAAATCTACCGCTTGACGGAGTCCGGCGCCCTCTCCCGCGACTTCGGCCTGCGCGACCAGCTCCGCCGCGCCGCCGTCAGCATCCCGTCCAGCATCGCCGAAGGCGACGAACGCGACACCAACAAGGACTCCGTCCGCTTCCTCTACATCGCCAAAGGTTCGCTCGCCGAGCTTCGCACCCAACTCGAAATCGCCCGTGACGTCGGCGCGTTGCCCTCCGAGGCTCATCTCTCGCTGGAAACCAAATGCGCCGAACTCGGCCGCATGCTCGGTGCCCTCATCAAAGCCCGTTCCGCCACCCATCACCCATGACCCATCACCCATCACCTGCTCACCGCCGCGGTATCATTTTGGCCGGCGGCTCCGGAACTAGGCTTTTCCCACTCACGATCGCGGTGAGCAAACAGCTGATGCCCGTCTACGACAAGCCGATGGTCTACTACCCGCTGTCGGTCCTCATGCTCGCCGGCATCCGTGAGATCTTGGTCATCTCCACGCCGACCGATCTGCCGCTCTTCAAGAAACTCCTCGGCGACGGCGCCAACCTCGGCCTCAAGCTCAGCTACGCCGAGCAACCCAGCCCCGACGGCCTCGCCCAGGCCTTCCACATCGCCGGCGACACCGGCTTCCTCCGCGACGAGCCCGCCGCCCTCGTCCTCGGCGACAATCTTTTCTACGGCCACGACTTCGTCCGCTCCCTCGAGCGCGCCGGCGCGCGCACCAGCGGCGCCACCATCTTCGGCTACCACGTCGCCGACCCCAAGAGCTACGGCGTCGTCGAGTTCGCCCCCGACGGCCGCGTCCTCTCGCTCGAAGAAAAGCCCGCGCAACCGAAATCCAACTACGCGATCCCCGGCATCTACTTTTACGACGCCGACGTCGTCCGCCGCTCGCGCACGCTCAAGCCCTCCAAGCGCGGCGAACTCGAAATCACCGACCTGAACCGCCTCTACCTCGAAACCGGCAACCTCCACGTCGAATTGCTCGGCCGCGGCACCGCGTGGCTGGACACCGGCACGCACGACTCGCTGCTCGAAGCCGGGCAGTTTGTTTCCGTCATCGAGAATCGCCAGGGCCTGAAGATCGCCTGCCTCGAGGAAATCGCCTGGCGCAAAGGTTGGATCGACCGCGCCGGCCTCGACGCCAACATCGCCCGCCTCGGCAAATCCTCCTACGGCGCCTATCTGCGACGGCTCGCCAGCGAGCCGTCGCAGGCTTGAGGCGTGGGGCACGAGGCGATGGGCTCGACCCGCTTGCCGCCCCCTCGCCCATCGGCCCTCGCCCATCGCCCCGACCCGCCACGCCTCAGCGTGGTGGTTCCCCTCTACAATTGCCTGCCCCTCACGCAGGCGATGCTCGCGAGCCTGCAAGCGACGCTCCCCGCCGGCCTCGCCCACGAGATCATCTTCGTCGACGACGGCTCCACCGACGGCACCCGCGCGTGGCTGGCCACCCTCACCGCCCCGCCCTTCCGCGTCCTCCTCAACGAGCGCAACCTCGGCTACGCCGTCGGCAACAACCGCGCCGCCGCCGTCGCCCGCGGCGAGTTGCTCGCCCTCCTCAACAACGACCTCGTCCTCACCCCCGGCTGGCTTGAGCCCATGCTCGCCGCTCACGCCGCCCTCGGCCCGCGCGCCGGCCTGATCGGCAACGTCCAACGCGACGCCAAATCCGGCGCCGTCGACCACGCCGGCCTCGTCGTCAATTCCACCGGCAAACCCGTCCACCTGCGCCGCCTGCCCCCGCCGTGGAGCCGCGCGTGGCGCCCCGTCCGCCCGGTTCCCGCCGTCACCGGCGCCTGCCTTCTCGTCGCCCGCGACCTCTGGACACAGCTCGGCGGCTTCGACGAAGCTTACCTCAACGGCGGCGAGGACATCGACCTCGGCTTCCGCGCCCGCGCCCTCGGCCGCGTCAACACCGTCGCCCTCCGCAGCGTCGTCCGCCACCACGTCAGCTCCTCGCCCGGCCGCAAGGCGCGCGACGAGCAAAACTCCCACCGCCTCGCCTGCCGCTGGCACCGCGAGTTTCTCGCCGCCGCCGACTACGGCCGCCGCGAATGGTGCCTCCAATGGCTCGCCGCCGCCCTCGTGCGCCCGCGCGCCGACACGTTTCGCCTCGCGCTCGCCGCCCTCGCCCACACCGCCGGCCTCCGACCCGCCCCGCCCGAGTCCGTCCTCGGCGTCGAGCGCGGTCTCGCCGCCGAGTTCAGCCGCTGGCGCTCCGACTTCGGTTTGCTGCCGCCCGCGGTCTACACGCCGCCGCCGGTTGCACCCGCCCGAGCGCCCGACCCGCAGCTGCACTGACGCGGCACCGCGCCGGCCTCAATTGCTCCGCCGCACTTCGCGCACCACCGACTGCGGCCGCTGGTTCACCGCCAGAAACATCCGGCCGACATATTCGCCGATCAAGCCCAGCAACGTGAGCTGCGTGCCGGAGAAAATCAGCAAGGCCGCCATGATCCAGCCCCAGCCCGACTCCGGCCCGATATCCTTCCACCAGAGCCAGGCCACGACACCGGTGGCCCCCACGCCGAGCGCGGCGATGATGAGTCCCAGCACCGTCGCGACCCGCAGCGGCAGCACGGAAAAATTGATCCAGGCGCTGAGCCACAGCCGCACCAGCCGCCGCAGCGTGTAGGTGCTGGTCCCCGCCTGCCGCGGCAGGTGGTGCACGGAAATCGAGCCGATCCGCTGCGTCACCTGCAGCAGCAACCCGTCGATGTAGGGATAGGGCCCCGCGTATCCGATTACCTGTTTCGCCGCAAACGCGCTCACGCAGCGGAAACTCGAGAGGTAGAACCCATGCGGCTTGTCCAGGGCCCAGTCCGTCATCCGGTTCGTGAACCAGCTGCCGAAATTCCGCCACGGCGAATGCTGCTTCTCGTCGTAGTGCCCGAACACCACGTCGAGCCCCGTCTCTTTCGCGTGCCGCCACATCCGCACCGCCTCGCCCGGCGGATTCTGCCCGTCGTCGTCGAGGTTCACGATGTGCTCGCCGCGCGCGTGGCGCCACCCCGTGAGCACCGCGTTGTGCTCGCCGAAATTCCGCGCGTGCTCCACCAGCACGACCGGCACCTTCGCCTGCCGCACCAGTTCGCGGCACACGATGCTCGTGGGCTCTCCGCTGCCGTCGTGCACGAGCACGATCTCGTGCCCGCCCTCGATCGCGAAGCCTTCGATCTCGCGCACCACCGCCCTGATCGTTTCGGAGCTGTGGTAAAGCGGGATGACGAAGCTGAGCGCGGGGCCGGACATCGCGGAAATTAGCCGCCAAGGTCTCCGCCGCCGCAAGAAATCCTTCGCCCAATCCGCGTTTCTTCCCCGGCGCAGAATCTGACGGATTCGTCAGATTTTCAGACGTAATGCCGCAGCTCCCGGCGGTAATACGCGACCGTGCGCGCCAGCGCCGTGCGCAGGTCCGTGCGCGGCCGCCAGCCGAGTTTCTTCCGGATCAGCCGGTCGTCCGCGTAGTAGTCGCCGATATCGATTTTCTTCCGGTCCGCCGGAAACGCCCGCACCACGAACGATCCGCCTCGGTTTACCGCCACCAACAGCTCGGCCAAATCCTGCAATGTGACGCGCGGCGGTCCGCCGAGATTGAAGACCTCCCCGACCGCCGCCGGCTGTGCCGCCGCCAGCAAAAATGCCTCCACCGCGTCGTCGACATAGGTGAAGTCGCGCAGTTGCTCGCCGCCCCACACTTCGAAGGGCTCGCCGTCGAGCAGGCGCCGCACCCACACGCCCACAAAGGTCTGCCGCGCGTCCTTGATGCGCATCCGCGGTCCGATCGTGTTCGTCAGCCGCAGCGCCGTCGCCGCGATGCCGTGCACGCGCGAATACAGCAGGTGAAACGATTCGCCCGCGATCTTGTTGATGCCGTTCACGTCCACCGGCCGCAGCGGGTGTTTCTCGTCGACCGGCAGGTAGTCCGGCTTGCCGTAAATCTGCCGCGTGCTCGCGAACACGATCCGGATCGCGGGATTGTGCAGGCGACAGGCTTCGAGAATCGCGAGCTGCGCCCGGCCGTTGATGTCCAGGTCCGCCTGCGGATCCGTCATCGAATCCATGTGGCTCGTCTGCCCCGCGAGGTTGAAAAGAAAGTCCTGCCCGCGCACGAGGTCCGGCAACCGCGGCCAATCCCGCACGTCGGCGACATGCACCGTCACGCGGCGCGCGATGCCCGCCAGATTGCGCCGGTTGCCGCCGTATTCCGGGATCAGGCTGTCCACGACCGCGACCTTGGCGCCGAGCCCGACCAGTCTGCGGGCCAGATTGGAGCCGATGAAGCCGAGCCCGCCCGTGATGAGCACACGTTTGCCCGCGAAGACGCGGCGGAGGGAAGACGGGGCGGCCATGTGCGGCCGAGGAAACACGCCGGGCCCGGCGCGCGCCAATCGCAAAAACACCGCGGCGCCGGTTTGCTCGCGCCCGCCCGCTCCCCCGCCGCCGCTCAGCGACCGGGCCGCACCGTCAGCCGGTGCACCGACACTCCCAGCGGTCGCGGATCACCCGGCGCCGTCGCCGGCGCGCCTTCGGGCCGCAGCACAAGCACGTTCTCCCCCGGCGGCACGCCGAGCACCGGCAGCGTCGCGATGCTACGCTCCTCGCGCAGCGGCACCCACGGGCGCGTTTCCCCGCCTTGGCGCACCAGCGTCCAGCGCTGCGCCCGCGCGCTCCCGCCGTCGAGTTCGACCCGGATCGCCAGCGGATAGTCGTGCGGGTTCGTCAGCCGCAGCGTCGCCTCGCCCGCGCTCCAGCGCCAGCGTCCGCCGCCCGGCACGAACTCCTCGTCGTGCCAGCCGTCCGCCGGCACCACCCGCACAAATTCCGGGTGCCGGCTGTCCGCCAGCGCGAACCGGTCGTTGATTTCCCGATACGCCCCGCCCGGCGGCCGCACCTGCACCACCCCGCCCTGCAGATCCCAGGCGCCGCGCAACGGCGTGTCGCGCCGCGCTTCGTAAGTGTGGCTCGGGAAATACTGCGCCTTCCGCAGCAGAAACGCATGCGCCCACAGCCGCGACCACATGTCCGGCACGAGCAGGTTGACCGACGGCACGTCCGCCATCGCCTCGACCTTGCGCAGGCCGCGCAGCGCCCCGTCGACGACGAGCGGCGGGCGGCTGAGCTTCCAGACAAACATCGCGCAACCCGCCACATTGCCGGCAATCACCGCCCCCATCACGGCCCATACAAACAGCCACTCGTGCAGCCGCCGGCTGCGGCGCAGCGTCACCCACCAGCACAGCGCCGGCAGCAACAGCGGGAAGAAGACCGCGAAGAGCTTGTAGGCGTCGTAGCTCGCGTTGGTGCCCAACCGCGCTCCCCGCAACTGCAACAGCCAGTAGCCCGCGAGCACCGGCACCGCGAGCGCCAGCGCCGTCCACATCGCGCGGCTGCGCTGCTGCGCCGAACGGATGAAAGCCCATCCCAGCAGGCCGAGCACCGCCGCGCACAACCCCCAGCGCACGCCCCAGATCTCCCACGCCGCCAGATCCGGGCCCTGCACGATCCCGAGCCACCCCTCGGCGGTCAGCGCCGGAATCTTCCAGCCGAAGTCATAGGCCTGCAGCAGCGAGAACCGTTCCGCGAGTCCGCTCACCCGTCCGTGGAAGATCACCGCGACCGCCGCCAGCGGCGCCAGCATCGCCGCGCTCCATCCCGCCAACCGCCGCCACTGCCGCCGCCACAACGCCCATCCGCCCGCGTAAGCCGCCGCCGGCACCAGGCAAAGCAGCACGAAAAAATTGTAGCTGCCCAGCACGAGCCAGTAGCCGACGGCCAACACCGGCGCCCACCGGCTCGCCCGCGTGGGCGAGAGCCGCCCCCGCCACAACGCCACGCCCGCCCAGGTGAGCAGCACCACGCCCTCCGCCGCCAGCAATTGCCCCGGCGCCACCTGCGCATAGGCATACCAGCCGATCGGACTCAGGCCGAACAAACCCGCGATCACCAGACTCATACCGCCGCTGTAGCCGAGGATCGCTCGCGCCGCCCAAAACGTCGGCGCCACCGTGCCCGCCAGCAGCACCGCCGTGAACAACGTCGTCAACTCGTGCGGCGCGCACCCCAGCACCGAGCCGTTCAGCGCGATCAACGCCGAGGGCGTGAAATGATTCAGCCGGAGCCAGTAGTCGAAAAAGTTGTCGACCGACGCGATCGCGACCACCTCGGTCAGGCCGAGGAATCCCGCGCGGTCCGACCGCGCGAATTCCTGCAGCACCCGCGCCCCCGCCGCGTAGTCCGCCGCGTCGCAGCTCCCGAGGGAGACGGTCGTGAGGGACGCCGACGCGATCGCCACCGGCAGCACGAGCAACGCCAGTGCCGTCGCCGTCGCCGCACCGACGAGCCCCACCCGCTGCAAGTCTACCCAGGCCCCGCGCAGCCCCCTCCGGCCTAGGCCGGCCACCAGCAGGGCCGAGGGCAGGAGCAGGCTCCACGCCGCATAGGCGTCCGTGCCGCGCAGGCCGGCATGGGCTCCCGCCCACACCACGGCCGATTGGAGCGCGAAACCCGCCGGCACGGCCAGAACCGGCCAGAAGCGACGCCACGGGCCCGGCATCGCCAGCATCGCGACGCCTGCACCCCATGCCGCCACGTGCAACAGCAGCGCAAAGGCGACGAGGTAGTGGATCATGGCGGTCGGAAACGACCGAGGACTAGGGACCAAAAGACCCACGGACCACAAGCCCGCGGCCCGACTTCCCCGTCCCCTTCAAGTCTTTGGCTCCATCGCCCCTTCGTCCGTTGGTCCCCTGTTCATCGCTCCCCGGTCGAGTGGGCTCGGATCGGTTTGCGCGCGTGCGCGAAAACCGACGTGCCCCAGGCCCACGTGCCGCCCAGTTTCCGCCACGCGTGTTCGACCGCCATCAGGCCGCCGAACGCACCATCCACGACGCGCGGATACTCCTTCACATCGCTCGTGTCTCGGTCGGTGCGAAACAGCTTCCGCTTCGCCCACAGCACGGGAAACGGCAGCGCGTTCCAATGCGTCGTGCGCGGACCTTCGAACCCCGCGCCGTCCAGCAACGCCGCCATCTCGGGCCGCGTGTAGCGATGCTTGGTTTGGCACGAGTCGTCGTGATACGACCACATCCACATGTAGGCCGGGCAATTCAGCACCACGACGCCGCCCGGCCGCAGCACGCGGAAAAACTCCTGCGCCGCCTTTTCCGGATTCTCCACCTGGCAGACCACGTCGGCCGACACCACCGCATCGAAACTCGCGTCCGCAAACGGCAGCTCCGTGACCGACGCCACCCGCACGTCCACCGCCGGCCCGCAGCGTTGCCGCGCCAGCTCGCACGCGATCGGCATGAAATCGATGCCCGCGTAGCGCCATTCCGGGTGCCGCGCCCGCAGCCGCAGGATCAGCCCGCCCGTGCCGCACCCCGCGTCGAGCACGTCGTTGCCGGCCCGCAGGACCGGCGCGAGCTCCCGGCGCACGTGCTCGTGCAGCGACCGGAAATACCACATGCGGTCCTCGACCTCGGCGAGTTTCAGGTATTCGTCGTTCTGCATGGGCGGAGGGTATGCTGGAGTCGTCGGCCCGCACGGCGCAAGTGCGCCCTCACTCCGCCTCGCCCCGCACGATCGCCTCGTGCACTGCAAACGACCGCAGCGCGCCGCGTTCGTTGCTCACCCGCACCGCCGGAACCGTCGATTCCACGTCGAACCGGTTGAAGCCCGCCCGCAGCGTCGCGGCGAATTCCACCTCGTGCCGCCCGTCCCGCAGGAGCACGCTTTTCACCTCCTGGCCGTTCAGCCGGATCTTCACGCGGCGCTCGCCGACGGCGCTCAACACGAAGCGCACCTGGCGCGTCAGCGGCGATCCGTGCGGGTTGAAATACGAGAGCGTCGCCGGTCCGTAGGCCCAGCGCGGCTCGCCGGCCGTCGCGCTCTGCCAGCCGCTGCCAAAGGTCAGGGTCCGCGCCATCGGCGGCTCGGGATTCTCCGACGGCTGCAGCATCACCACCACCTGCTCGCCCAACTTCCCGTCCATCCGCTCCGTCCGGCCCATCTCCTTCAGATCGCGCAACAGCTTCTCCCCGCGGTCGGGGAAACCGCTGCGGTTGAAATACAGCGCGGCGAAGCCGTAGCGCTCGAGCTTGCGCACAAATTCGTCCGTCGGGAGCGTCTCCGCGTCGCGTTGCCATCGGCCGCGGCTGCGCCCGCGCAACATCCCGTAACTGAAGCGCAATGACTCCGTCGCAAGGTAGGGGCGGAAATGCTCGTAGTCGGCGAGCAGATGCGCGGGCGGCGACTCGGGAAACATCATCACGGGCAGCTGGAACACCATCGCGCCCGGCGGCAGCCGCCCCTCGAGCAGCCGGCCCAGCTCCCGGTCGGACTCGATGCGCCGCGCGATGCGCTGCTGTTTCTCGAGGCCCGGCGGCGGCGGCAATTGATCCGTCAGCCCGAACGCCGCCAGCACCGCCGCCGCCGCCACGCTCAGCCAGCCCGGCCGCGCCGCGAACCACCGCCCCAGCCGCGTCACCACAAACAGCAGCACGAGCGCCGACAGAAAGATGCTGAAACGATTCGTCGCCCGGAAGAGCACCAGTCCGGTGAAGAACGCCAGGATGTTGGTGATCCCGCCGACCGAGGCAAACGCCAGCACCCACCCGGTCGGCAGCGCCAAACCCGGCACCCGCTGCCGCCGCAGCACCGCGCGCAGCACCACCGCGAACAAGGCCACCAAGCCCGCGATCCCGACCACGCCGAGGTAGGGCATGAACGCTTCGCCTCCGCGCCATTCCGACCAACGCACATACCGATGGCCGAAAAACGCGAGCGCCTCCCAACGGTGATTCGCGGGCGGCATGAACAGCTCCAGCGGCTTCAGCGCGTAGCGCTCCGTGCTGCCGTAGTTGCGCACCAGGGGTGATGCCGCCGCCGTGTCCGGCGCGTGGAGCCATACGTGCGACTCGACCACGAAGAACGCGCCCACCGCGCACGCCAGCGCAACACCGCCGACCACCAGGTTTTCCCGTCGTTTCGCCCCGAGCCACTGCGCGATCACCGCCCAACCCAGCAGCTGCAGAAAGAGAAACAGCACGTAGGGATTGCCCACACCGATCGCGATCGCGGTCCCGATGCAAAACCCGCCGCCCGCGCCCCGCAGGCGCAGGCGTCGGCTCGATGCCACCAACCCGCACGCGACGAGCGCCAACGGCACCGTCCACGAAAAGACGAGAAAGAGATGCGGCAGTCCGCGATGAAACGTCTGGCAGGTGAACGCGAACAACAGCGCCCCCGCCATCGCCCATTCCCACCTCACCCGCAGCCACCGCGCCGTGCCGTAGAACGCCCACGCCGCCGTCAGCGTCGCCAGCAACAGCGCCAGATTCGCCGCGGCAAACACCCCGAGCACGCGCGCCACTTGCCCGATGCCCCACAACAGCAGCAGATCGGACGACGGGTAGGCGCTCCAGTTGGCCCCGAACGGCGCGCCGAGCCGCGAAATGTGCTGCGCCCGGAACGGCTTTGCATCGCCCTCCGACGCCGCCGCGATCCGCGCCAGAATCTCCAGCGTGTCCCCGCGATAGTCGGCGGGGATGTTCCAGCTCGCCGCCGTCCAGCGGTCGTAGTGCTCGCACCACACCGCCACGACGACAGCAGCGAGCAACGCGACGCGCCAATGCGCCGCCATGCGGACCAAAAGAGTTTTCGGGGAGTAGGGCACGCCGGGCTGGGGTGCGTGCAAATCTGGAGAGTGCCCCCGAGGAATGCGCGGAGACGCAGCGGCGCAACCTTCGGTTAATATCTGACGGAAATGTCATCCGCCGCAGGGTCTGTTCGGACCTAGCGAGATCCGTCTGCCGCCCGCGAGGCCCGCCACCGTGCGAGGAAGCACGCGGGAAACGAAAGTTTTGCCTCCTCGCGCTCCGCCCCGTTCGCTCCCGCACCCGATGTCCGCCCGCCCTCGCACGCCGCCCGCCGGCGGCGCCTTTTCCCGCCGCTTCACCGCCTTCACCGGTCTCCACTACGACGACTTTCACCCCAACTCCGCGTGGATCCGCGAACAGGCCGCGGTGCGCCTGCCGCCCCTCGAGGGCATCGAGGCCCTGATCGTCCGCGGCGAATTCCGGCCGCACCCGGCTGCCCGGGGCACGGAAGCCGCGTTTCCCGGTCTGGCGCTCCGGATCGACTCCGGTCCGGCCGTGATCGTGCCGGCCGCCACCGCCGCCGGCACCTGGGAATTGCGGCTCGCCCTGCCGGCGGGCAGATCCGCCGCGCTGCGCTTCACGCTCATCGGCGCCGGCATCACCAATGCCCTCGCGTGGCTCGGCCGGATCACGGGCCTCGGCGCGCTGCAACGCTTCCGCGCCCAGAACAAAAACCGCCAGCTGCGCGTCGTCTCCATCGCGACGTCCACCGGCGAAGTGATCTTCGATTTCTCCAACCGCCACGCCCCCTACTCCACCGCCTACGCCCGCCGCCACGCCAAACTCGGCCTAAACATCGTCGGCTTTCTCACCGCGGAACTCGGCGTCGGCGAGTCCGCCCGCTGCATGGTGCGCGCCGCCGATGCCGCCGCGCTCCCGAGTGCGCTGGTGCCGTTGAAGCTCCACTGCAAGAACCGGCTCGGCGACCAGACCTACGCGCCGCGCTTGCAGGAAACGAATCCCCACGACGTCAACGTGGTCCACATCGACCCACCCGCCTCGCGCGACATCGACCACCACCACGGCCGGGGCTTCCGCGCCGGCAAATACAACATCGCCTACTTCGCCTGGGAGTTGCCCGAGTTTCCCGACGCGTGGTGCGAGAGCTTCGACTACTTCGACGAAGTGTGGTGCCCGAGCGACTTCACCGCCGCCGCCATCGCGCAGAAATCGCCGGTGCCCGTGCTGACGATGCCGCACTCGATCGGCGTGCCGACGCCGCGCGGCTCCCGGGCCGAACTGCGCGCCCGCTTCGGCCTGCCCGCGGATGCGTTTCTGTTTCTCACGCTTTTCGACCTCAACTCCTACGCCGCCCGCAAAAACCCGCGCGCCGTGATCGACGCCTTCCGGCAATCCGCCCTGGCCGGTCTCGGCGCCGCCCTCGTGGTGAAGGTGCAGAACGTCGCGGGCAACGAGGCCGACTTCGCCGCCCTGCAAGCCAGCGTGCGCGACCTGCCCGGCACCGTGCTCCTCACCGAGACGCTGCCGCGCGCCGACATCTACGCCCTCCAGGCCGCCTGCAATTGCTTCGTCTCGCTCCATCGTTCGGAAGGCTTCGGCCTGGCCGTGGCCGAGTGCATGGCCCTCGGCAAGCCGGTGATTTCGACCGATTGGTCCGCGACCGCGGAGTTTGTCACCCGGGAAAACGGCTGTCCGGTGCGCGCCAAGCTCATCACGCTCGCGTCCAATCACGGGCCCTACGCCAAGGGCGGCACGTGGGCCGAACCCGATCCCGCCCACGCCGCCGAATGGATGCGGACGCTCTTCGCCGACCCCGCGCTGACCGCCCGGCTCGGGGCCGCCGCCCAGGAGACGATGGCGACGCGCTACTCGCCCGCCGCGATCGGCGCCCGCTACCGCCGGCGCCTCGAAAGCATCGCGACGTTTTGAGACGGTGCGCCGCGCGGGCAAGTCGGCCGGGGCCGATGCATCGACCGCCCGCACCGACGCTTTCGCGGCGGACAAACCCTCGGCGACGCGCCCATCGGAAAACAAACGAGCCGCGGACTCTCGTCCGCGGCTCGTTGCGAATGGAATCGTGCGCGAGGCTTAGCTCGCCGTGGCCTGCGGCTCCGCGGGCTTCACGTCTTCGACGGGCAGTTCGGCGCCGAAGGGCAGCGTGATCTTGAGCTGCTTGTAGGTCGGCAGGCCCGTGCCCGCCGGAATCAAGTGACCCATGATGACGTTTTCCTTGAAGCCCTTCAGGAGGTCGACCTTGCCGAGCGTCGAGGCGTCGGTGAGGACGCGCGTCGTCTCCTGGAAGGAAGCGGCCGAGATGAAGCTCTCGGTCTCGAGCGAAGCCTTGGTGATGCCGAGGAGGATCGGCTCGGCCTCGGCGGGTTTGCCGCCGGCTTCCTCGATGCGCTTGTTTTCCGCGAGGAACGTGGCGCGATCGACCTGCTCGCCCCAGAAGTTTTCCGTATCGCCCGGATCGGTGATCCGGACTTTGCGGAGCATCTGGCGGATGATGATCTCGATGTGCTTGTCGTTGATCGTCACGCCCTGAAGGCGATACACCTCCTGCACCTGGCTGATGAGGAAGTCGTAGAGCGCGGACGGCCCGAGGATCTCGAGGATCTCGTGCGGATCGGCCGAGCCTTCCGTGAGGTGCTGGCCCTTGTGGACGACGTCGCCGGGTTGCACGATGATGTGCTTGCCGGTCGCGATGAGATGTTCCTCTTCCTGGCCCGTCTCGTCGTTCTTGACGACGAGCTTGCGCTTGCCGCGGACCGTGCCCTCGAAGGACACGATGCCGTCGATGCGGGACATCTCGGCGGCGTCCTTCGGACGGCGGGCTTCGAAGAGCTCGGCGACGCGGGGGAGACCACCGGTGATGTCCTTGGTCTTGGACGCCTGGCGGGGCGTCTTGGCGAGCAGCGCGCCGGGGGCGATGGTGTCGCCCTCGTTGACCGCGATCTGCGCGCCGACGGGGATCGAGTAGGCGGCGAGCGCCTTGTTCTTGGCGTCGCGGACTTCGATCTGCGGGTTGAGGTCTTCCTTGTGTTCGATGACGACCGTGGCGATGCGGCCCGACGATTCGTCGAGTTCGCGCTTCACGGTGACGCCGGGGATCATGTCCTTGAAGTGCAGCGAACCACCCTTCTCGGAGAGAACCGGAACGTTGTAGGGATCCCACTGCGCGAGCACGGCACCCTTTTCGATCTTCTCGCCGTCGGCCACGTGGAGGTAGGAACCGACCACGATGTTGTAGACTTCGATTTCCTTGTCCTCGGCGTCGAGGATCTGGATGGTGCCCGTCTTGTTGAGCACGATCGAGCCGCCGTCGGCGGTTTCCACGAGGCGCAGACCCTTGTATTTCACGGTGCCGCTGGCGCGGACGCGGATCTCGGGGGTCTTGAAGCCGCCGGACGCGACGCCACCGATGTGGAACGTGCGCATCGTCAGCTGCGTGCCGGGTTCGCCGATCGACTGCGCGGCGATGATGCCGACGGAGTCGCCGATCTTGGCGACCTTGTTGGTCGCGGGATTTATGCCGTAGGACTTGGCGTCGATGCCGCCCTTCGCGATCGAGGTGAGCGGGGACATGACCTTGACGCGCTCGATGCCGAGTTCGTCTATCTTGGCCGCCGTTTCCTCGGTGATGAGTTCGCCGGAGCCGACGAGAATCTCGGAGGGATTGATCGGGTTGATGACGTCGTCGCTGGAGAAGCGGCCGATGATGCGCTCCTTGAGGCCGACGATTTCGTCGTCGCCCTCGAAGATGGCCTTCTTCCAGACGCCGTCGCGGGAACCGCAGTCGTCTTCGGCGATGATGACGTCCATCGCCACGTCGCAGAGTTTGCGGGTGAGGTAGCCGGCGTCGGCGGTCTTCAGCGCGGTGTCGGCGAGACCCTTGCGGGCGCCGTGCGTCGAGATGAAGTATTCGAGCACCGTGAGGCCCTCGCGGAACGAGGACAAAATGGGGCGCTCGATGATTTCGCCGGAGGGCTTGGCCATGAGGCCGCGGGTGCCGCACAGCTGGCGAACCTGCTGTTTGTTACCGCGGGCGCCCGAGTCCATCATGATGTAGACCGGGTTCACCTCGTTGCGACCGTCGTTGTTCTCCAGTTTCGCGAAGACTTGCTTGGCGATCTGGTCGGTGGCGCTGGTCCAGATGTCGACGACCTTGTTGTAGCGTTCGCCGTCGGTGATGATGCCCTTGTTGAACGGGCCTTCGACTTCGGCGATCTTCTTCCGGGATTCCGCGACGATGTCCTTCTTCGCGTCCGGGATGATCATGTCGTCGATACCGATCGAGATGCCGGCCTGGAACGCGGTCTGGAAACCGAGCTCCTTCAGTTTGTCGAGGGTCTCGACGGTGACCTGGTTGCCGGAGGTCTTGTAGGTATTGAGGATGAGGTCGCCCAGTTTGCCCTTCGGCACCGGGAAGTTCACGAACCCGAGCGCCTGCGGCCAGATCTGGTTGAAGATCACGCGGCCCACCGTGGTGCGGAGGGTCTTGCGCTTGGCGTCGCCGAAGACCGTCTCGCGACCGTGGTCGGGATTCGGGACTTCGACCCAGTCGTGCATCTTGAGCGCGCCGTCGGCCTTGGCGTAGAGGACTTCCTGCAGGCCGCTGAGGAGCGGCACGTGCACATCCTTCGCCGGCTTCTTGCGCGGCTCGATCGTCAGATAGTAGGCACCGAGCACGATGTCTTGCGACGGCGTGAGGATCGGCTTGCCCGAAGACGGCGAGAAGATGTTCGACGTCGCCATCATGAGGAGCTTGCACTCCATGATCGCCTCGAGGGAGAGCGGCACGTGGACGGCCATCTGGTCACCGTCGAAGTCGGCGTTGTAGGCCGTGCAGACGAGCGGGTGGATGCGGATGGCTTCACCTTCGATCAGCGTCGGCTCGAAAGCCTGGATCGAAAGGCGGTGCAGCGTCGGCGCGCGGTTGAGCAGCACCGGGTGGCCCTTGGTGACTTCCTCGAGGATGTCCCACACTTCGGGGGACTTCTTCTCGATCATCTTGCGGGCACCGCGGACGGTGTGCACGAAGCCGAGTTCCTTGAGGCGGCGGATGATGAACGGCTCGAAGAGGACGAGCGCCATCTTCTTCGGCAGACCGCACTGGTTGAGCTTGAGCTCGGGACCGATGACGATGACGGAGCGGCCGGAGTAGTCGACGCGCTTGCCGAGGAGGTTCTGGCGGAAACGGCCCTGCTTGCCCTTGAGCATGTCCGAGAGGGACTTCAGGGGACGGTTGCCGGCGCCGGTGACGGGACGGCCGTGGCGGCCGTTGTCGAAGAGCGCGTCGACCGCTTCCTGCAGCATGCGCTTTTCGTTGTGAATGATGACGTCGGGCGTCTTCAGCTGCATCAGGTTCCGCAGACGGTTGTTGCGGTTGATGACGCGGCGGTAGAGATCGTTGAGGTCGGAGGTCGCGAAGCGGCCGCCTTCGAGCGGGACGAGCGGGCGCAGGTCCGGCGGGATGACGGGCAGCACTTCGAGCACCATCCACTCCGGACGGCTCTTCGAGTGGATGAAGCCCTGGATGACCTTCAGCCGCTTGGAGAGCTTCTTCTTGATCTGCTTGGACTTCGTCGCGCGCATCTGCTCCTGCAGCTCGGCGACGGTGGCCTCCATGTCGGTCTTGACGAGGGCATCGCGCACGGCCTCGGCGCCCATCTTGGCGACGAAGGAGTCGTCACCGTATTCGTCGAGCGCCTGGCGGTATTCGACGTCGGTGAGAAGCTGCTTGGGCTCGAGCGGGGTCTTGCCCGGATCGATGACCATGTAGTTCTCGTAGTAGATCACGCGCTCGAGGGAGCGCGCGGTCATGTCGAGCAGCAGGCCGAGGCGGCTGGGCATCGACTTGAGGAACCAGATGTGGGCGACGGGCACCGCGAGCTCGATGTGGCCCATGCGCTCGCGACGGACGCGGGCGATGGTCACTTCGACGCCGCAGCGATCGCACACGACATCCTTGTATTTGATGCGTTTGTATTTGCCGCAGGCGCACTCGTAGTCGCGCACCGGGCCGAAGATCTTTTGGCAGAAAAGACCGCCCGGCTCGGGCTTGAAGGTGCGGTAGTTGATCGTCTCCGGGTTCTTTACTTCGCCCTTGGACCATTTGCGGATGGTCTCGGGGGAAGCGACCGTGATGGACACGCAGTCGAACGCGGCGCCCTCTTCTCCGATGGCGTCGCGGGCCTCGTTGCGAGTGACGGCGGCGGTCTCGTTGGGTTGAATCATTTTTGTGTCTCCCTGAGTGGTTTTGAAACGTTGGCGGGATGCGCGAGCCGGCTTAGGCGCCGTAGCTCAGCGCATCGCGCTTCTGGAGTTTGATATCCAAGCCGAGGGACTGGATTTCCTTGATGAGCACGTTGAACGACTCGGGCGTGCCGGCCTGCAGCGTGTTGTCGCCCTTGACGAGCGACTCGTATATCTTCGTGCGGCCCTGCACGTCGTCGGATTTGACGGTGAGCAGTTCCTGGAGCGTGTGCGCCGCGCCGTAGGCTTCGAGCGCCCACACTTCCATTTCGCCGAAGCGCTGGCCGCCGTATTGGGCTTTGCCGCCCAAGGGCTGCTGCGTGACGAGGGAGTAGGGACCGACCGCGCGGGCGTGGATCTTGTGGGACACAAGATGGTTCAGCTTCATCATGTAGATGTAGCCGACGACGACCTCTTGATCGATCTTCTCGCCGGTGCGGCCGTCGAAGAGCGGGCTCTTGCCGGTGGACGGCAGCTTCGCGTCCTTGAGGTATTCGCGGACTTTCTTTTCCGGAATGCCGTCGAAGACGGGCGTCGCGACCTTGATGCCGAGCTTTTTGCACGCCCAGCCGAGGTGGGTTTCAAGCACCTGGCCGACGTTCATGCGGGAAGGCACGCCGAGGGGGTTGAGGCAGATTTCGACCGGGGTGCCGTCCGGGAGGAACGGCATGTCTTCCTCGGGCACGATCTTGGCGACGACGCCCTTGTTGCCGTGGCGGCCGGCCATCTTGTCGCCGACCTCGAGCTTCTGCTTGGTGGCGATGTAGACCTTGACCTGCTTGATGGCGCCGTCGGCCGAGCCTTCGCCCGCCTCGATGGAGCCGATCTTGCGCTCACGGTCGGTCTCGAGCTCGTCGAACTTCGTCTGATACGAGCCGATGATCTCCATGATCTTGATACGGACCGGAGACGGGTCGATCTGGACGTGCTTCGAGACGGCGGCGAGTTTGCGCAGGAGCGTCTTGGTGATCTTGCGGTTGGCCGGGATGATGATTTCGCCGGACTCGCCGTTGATCACGTCGAGCGGAATCTTTTCGCCGAGGAGGATATTGGAGAGGGCCTCGGTGAGACCTTCGCGCAACTTGTCCATCTGCGTCTTGTATTCTTCCTGGATCTGCTTCGCCTGACGGCGGCGATCGGACGGGGAGAGTTTCTCCTCCTGGTTGTCGATGCGCGACGAGACCTTCACGTCCATGATGATGCCGGTGACACCGGACGGGACGATGAGGGACGTGTCTTTCACGTCGGCGGCCTTTTCGCCGAAGATCGCGCGGAGGAGCTTTTCCTCGGGAGCGAGCTCGGTCTCGGACTTCGGGGTGATCTTGCCGACGAGGATGTCGCCGGGCTTCACCTCGGCGCCGACGCGGATGACGCCGTTGTGGTCGAGGTTCTTGAGCGCTTCTTCACCGACGTTCGGGATGTCGCGCGTGATTTCTTCCGGCCCGAGCTTCGTGTCGCGCGCGGTGACCTCGAATTCCTGGATGTGGATCGAGGTGAAGATGTCTTCGCGGAGCACCTTCTCGGAGATGAGAATGGCGTCTTCGAAGTTGTAACCGTTCCAGGGCATGAACGCGACGAGCACGTTGCGGCCGAGGGCCATCTCGCCGTGGTCGGTCGAGGGACCGTCGGCGATGATCTGGCCGGCTTTGATCTTCTGGCCCTGCTTGACGATGGGCTTCTGGTTGAAGCACGTGCCCGCGTTCGAGCGCATGAACTTCCGCAGCTCGTAGACGAAGCAGTGGTTCTTCGGGTCGGTCTTGAGGTTGCGCGGGAGCTCGCCGTCTTTGGTGACGACGATGCGCTTGGCGTCGACGGAGGCGACGATGCCGGCCTCTTCGGCGACGACGACGATCTTGGAGTCGCGGGCGACGCGCTCTTCGATGCCGGTGCCGACGAACGGCGCCTCGGCCTGAAGGAGCGGCACGCCTTGGCGTTGCATGTTGGCACCCATGAGCGCGCGGTTGGCGTCGTCGTGCTCGAGGAAGGGAATCATGCCGGCCGCGATCGAGATGACCTGCTTGGGCGACACGTCCATCAGGTGGACTTCGCCGGCGGCGACTTCGAGGAAGTTGCCGTCTTGGCGGACGGTGACCTTGCCGATGAAGTGGTTCTTGTCGTCGATCTCGGCGTTGGCCTGAGCGATGACTTTGCCCTCTTCCTGGTCGGCGGTGAGATACTCGATCTTGTCGGTGACGCGACCGTCCTTCGCGACGCGGTAGGGCGTCTCGATGAAGCCGAATTCGTTCACGCGGGCGTAAGTCGAGAGCGAGTTGATGAGGCCGATGTTCGGACCTTCGGGCGTTTCGATGGGGCAGATGCGGCCGTAGTGCGACGGATGGACGTCGCGGACTTCGAAGCCGGCGCGTTCGCGATTGAGACCGCCCGGCCCGAGCGCGGAGAGGCGGCGCTTGTGCGTGACCTCGGCGAGCGGGTTGATCTGGTCCATGAACTGCGACAGCTGCGAACGGGCGAAGAAGTCGCGGATGACCGTCGTCAGGGCCTTCGGGTTGATCAGCTTCTGCGGGGTGATCGAATCGACGCTCTGGTCATACATCGTCATGCGCTCGCGCACGAGACGCTCGGTGCGGCTGAGGCCGACGCGGCATTGGTTGGCGAGGAGCTCGCCGACCGTGCGGACGCGACGGGAACCGAGGTGATCGATGTCGTCGACGACACCGACGCCGCGCTTGAGGCGGACGAGATACTTCGTGGCGGCGACCACGTCGGCGCTCTCGAGGATGCGCTGCTCGAGGTCGGCCTTGAGGCCGAGCTTCTGGTTGACCTTGTAGCGGCCGACGCGGCCGAGGTCGTAGCGCTTGGGATCGAAGAAGAGGCGCTTGAGCAGGGCCTTGGCGTTGGCGGTGGTCGGGGGCTCGCCCGGACGGAGGCGCTTGTAGATTTCCTTGAGCGCTTCTTCTTCGTTGCGGGTCGGGTCCTTCTTGAGCGCGCGGATGATGGCGCCTTCGTCGATCGAGGTGTCGATGACGCGAAGCGTGGTGATCTCGTGTTTCTCGAAGGTGCGGACGATGGCCTTGGTCAGCGGCTCAAAGGCGCGCGCGAGCACGACGCCCTTCTGGGCGTCGATGGCGTCTTCAACCAGCACGAGCGTCGACACATTCTCCATGTCGAGGGCCTTGGAAACCTTCAGGTCCTTGATCTCGTAGAAGAGATTCAGGAGGTCGATGTCCGAGCTGTAGCCGATGGCGCGGAGCAACGTCGTGATGAGGAATTTGCGGCGACGGCGACGGCGGTCGAGGTAGACGTAAAGGAGGTCGTTGTTGTCGAACTGGACCTCCAGCCAGGTGCCGCGGTCGGGGATGATGCGGAAGGAGTGGAGCGGCTTGCCGTTCGGGTGCGGCGTCACTTCGAAGGCGATGCCAGGGGAACGATGCAGCTGCGAAACGACGACGCGCTCGGCGCCGTTGATGATAAAGGAGCCGCGCTCGGTCACCATCGGGATCTCGCCCATATAGATGTCCTCATCCTTGATGAAGTCTTCCTCGCGGAGGCGGAGCTTCACGTAGAGCGGGACCGAATAGGTGATGCCTTCGCGGAGGCACTCGAGTTCGGTGTTCTTCGGGTCGCCGAGGTTGTAGGAGACGTATTCGAGGGTGAGGCGCTCGTCGTAGGACAGGATCGGGAAGACCTCGCGGAATACGGCCTCGAGGCCCTGGGGCTTGCGCTGCTTCTCAGGGATGCCCTTCTGCAGAAAGTCGAGATACGACGTGATCTGAATCTCGATGAGATTCGGCGGTTGGATCACTTCGCGAAGTTTGCCGAAGTTAGCGCGTTCGGTGTGGTTACGGTCGGCCATGAGAGTTTCCCGATGAGGATTGCGGAACAGTAAAGAGACGCGGCGCGGGACGGATTAACGGGCGCGGCGGACAACGGACAAAAGAACGGAAAAAGAAAAGGCAAAGGACAGGCCGCGCGACGGCGCGGCCTGTCCCGAAAAAACCGGAAGTTGTGCGATAAAAACCGCCAAGCTTCGGCGAATTACTTGAGCTCGACCTTGGCGCCGGCCGCCTCGAGCTTCTTCTTGATCTCTTCGGCTTCGGCCTTCGGGGCGTTCTCCTTGACCGGCTTCGGGGCGCCTTCGACGAGGTCCTTGGCTTCCTTGAGGCCCAGGCCGGTGATGGCGCGGACTTCCTTGATGACGCCGATCTTGTTCGCGCCGGCATCCTTGAGGATAACGGTGAACTCGGTCTGCGCTTCGGCGGCGGGAGCGGCAGCGGCGGCGGCTCCGGCGGGAGCGGCGGCGACGGCGGCGGCGGCGGAAACGCCCCACTTGCCTTCGAGGTCCTTGACCAGCGCGGCGAGCTCGATGACGGACTGGCCCGAAAGCCACTCGATGACTTGATCCTTGGTGATATTGCTCATGATGACTGCTCCTTGGGGCTTGCTAGCGGTCGCGGGAGTGCGATGCGTTTAAGAGACGTATCTCCTAGCTGCCTCGTGGAATTGTATTCCCGGCTTTCGCCGGAGAAATTGGGTTGAAGTTGACGGGGTTGAACGGAGGCCGGAAGCGCGAAGCTCAGGCAGCCGGGGCGGCGGGCTGGTCCTTTTTGACCTTGGCGTCGAGCAGGCGGACGAAGGCGCCGGCGTTGCTCTTGAGCAGGCCGAGGAACTGCGAACGCAGGGCCTCGAAGGACGGGAGATCGGCGATCTTCTTCAGATCGTCCGCGCTCACGAGCTTCTTGTCCAAGACGCCGACTTTGATTTCGAGCTTCTGCTTGTCGTCGAAGAACTTCTTCAGGACTTTGGCGACGCCCGCGGAGTTTTTACCGCCGACGATGATCGCGGTCGGGCCGGTGAGGGCCGACTCGAATTCGGGCAGGCCGAGCGCCTTGGCGGCGACGCGGAGGGAGCTGTTCTTGACGACGTGGAACTCCGCCTTCTCCGCGGCGAGCTTCTTGCGAAGATCGGCGGTGTCGGCGACAGTCACTTTCGAAAAGTTCGTCAGGATGACGTAGTCGCTCTTCTTGAGGTGGGTGTCGACCTCGGCGATCAGGTATTGTTTTTCTGCTCTCATGGTCGTGCTCCTCAGTATTTCGAGAATTCGGTGGATGCGACCTTCACGCTCGGGCTCATGCTCGAGGAAATCGTGACGGATTTGATGAACTGCCCGCCCTTGAAGGTCGTGGGCTTCGCCTTGCCGACGGCGTCGAGGACGGTGGCGGCGTTTTCCAGAATTTGCGCGGTCGTGAACGAGCGTTTGCCGACGCCGACGCCGATGTTGGCGGTCTTGTCCATTTTGAACTCCACGCGGCCAGCTTTGACGGCCTTGATCCCGGCAGCGACGTCGTCGGTGACGGTGCCGGCCTTCGGGTTGGGCATGAGGCCCTTGGGACCCAGGACACGGGCGAGGGTGCGGACCTGCTTCATGGCTTCGGTCGTCGCGATCGCGACGTCGAACTCGAGCCAGCCTTCGCTGACCTTCTTCATCAGCTCGGTGAGGCCGGCTTCGTCGGCACCGGCGGCGAGGGCCTTGGCGGGATCGTCGGTGAAGACGATCACGCGCACCTTCTTGCCGGAGCCGTTGGGCAACGGCGTGGTGCCGCGGACGTTCTGCTCGCCGGAGGCGGCATCGACGCCGAGGTTGAAGGACAGCTCGACAGTCTCGTCGAACTTGGCCTTCGGGAATTTGGCCAGGATCTCCACCGCTTCCTTGAGCGGGTAGTCCTTGGTGAGGTCAGCGACCTTAACGGCGCTGTTGTAGCGTTTGCTGTGCTTTTTTGCCATGTTGGCTCCTTGCGGTGCATGCGTCCCGGGTGGGACTCCCGCTGGGTTGGTTGCGAGTTGCGCGATGATCGCCGCCGAGCAGCCCGGAAGGGCCGACAGTCGCGATCACCGCGAAAGGGACTCAGTCGACGACCTCGATGCCCATGTTACGGGCGGTGCCGGCGATGACCTTGATGCCCGCCTCGGGGGTCGTGGCATTCAGGTCGGCTTTCTTGATGTTATAGATCTCAAGCAGCTGCTTCTTGGTGACCTTGCCCACCTTGTCCTGGTTGGGCTTGGCCGAACCGCTGGCGATGTTGGCGGCCTTCTTGAGGAGGACCGACGCCGGCGGAGACTTGAGAATGAAGGTGAAGCTCTTGTCGGAGAAGACCGTGATGACGACCGGCAGAATCATGCCGTTCTGGTCTTTGGTCCGGGCGTTGAAATCTTTGCAGAACGCCATGATGTTGACACCCTGCGCGCCGAGCGCGGGGCCGACCGGGGGCGCGGGATTCGCGGCGCCGGCAGGGAGCTGGAGACGGATATAACCTTGGATCTTCTTGGCCATGGGACGGACGGAGTTGGATTTTCTGGTGCTGCTTTCGATTGAGGGATTCCGACCGGCCAGAGGCGGGCTGAAATCGAAAATCCAAAACCGAAAAAATGGGTAGGCGGACTATTCGGCGGCGCGCTGGACTTGCCAGTATTCGAGTTCGACCGGCGTGAAGCGTCCGAAGATGGACACCGAAACCTTGAGCTTGCCGCGCTCGGGGTCGATTTCGTCGATACGCCCGGAAAGCGAGGCGAAGGCGCCGTCCGTGATTTTTACTTCCTCGCCGACCGAGTATTGGACCTTCGGCACTTCCTTGCCGTTGGCCGCCTCGATGCGGGCATAGATCTCGTCGATTTCGGACTGGCGCAGGGCGGCCGGACGGTCGCCGCCGACAAATCCGATCACGCCGGTGGTCTCTTTGACGAAATACCACGGCTTGTTGATGAGCTTCTTGTCTTCGCCGTAGAGCTTGGCCTGGATGAACACGTAGCCCGGATAGAGCTTGCGGACTTTGGTGCTCTTCTTGCCGCCCTTCACCTCTGACACGACTTCCGTCGGGAGAAGGATCTCGAAAATATACTCATCGAGTTCCTCCGCCTTTTTGAACTTGTCGATGTAGGTCTTCACCTTGTTCTCCTGGCCGGAGAGGGTGTGAAGAGCGAACCACTGGGCGCCCGGAGGCGCGGAGGTCTGGGTGGGCATGGTGCGGGGTCGCGGACGGCGCCGGGCTCAGCTCACCAAGTCGGTGAAGAGCACGACGACCTGCGTGAGGGAGAAGTCGCTGATGCTCGTGAACACGCCGAGGATCAGCGCGGCCACGACGACGATGATCGTGGAGTCGCGCAGCTCCGCTTTGGTCGGCCACGTGGCCTTCTGGAGCTCACCGACCATTTCGCCGAGGAAGATACGGGTGCTGCGGAAAGGATTTTTCATACGGAAAGCTGGCAGGCGCGGAGGGAATCGAACCCCCAACCAACGGTTTTGGAGACCGCTACTCTACCAATTGAGCTACGCGCCTGTTTTTACTCCTTTAGACGACACAGCCGAGGCACCCTGGCGGGGCCTCGGCGCGTCGTCATCTAACGATTACGAAACGCTTATTCGATGATGTCCGTGATACGGCCTGCACCGATGGTGCGGCCGCCTTCGCGGATGGCGAACTTCTGGGTCTTTTCCATCGCGATCGGCACGATCAGATCGATTTCGACGGCGATATTGTCGCCCGGCATGATCATCTCGACGCCCTTCGGAAGGTTAACAACGCCGGTAACGTCCGTCGTGCGGAAATAGAACTGGGGGCGGTAACCGTTGAAGAACGGGGTGTGGCGGCCGCCTTCATCCTTGGAGAGGACATAGATTTCGGCTTTGGCCTTCTTGTGCGGGGTGATCGACTTCGGCGCCGCGAGCACTTGGCCGCGCTCGATGGCGTCTTTTTCGATACCGCGGAGAAGGATGCCGACGTTGTCGCCAGCCTGACCGCTGTCGAGCAGCTTGCGGAACATTTCAATGCCGGTCACAACCGAGGTGACCGTGTCCTTGAGACCGACGATCTCGATGGTGTCGTTGACCTTGATCACGCCACGCTCGATACGACCCGTCGCGACGGTGCCGCGGCCGGTGATCGAGAACACGTCTTCGACAGACATGAGGAAGGGCTTGTCCATCTCACGGACCGGCTCGGCGATCTCGTTGTCGATCGCATCCATCAGTTCGGCGAAGGCTTTTTCGCCTTCCGGTTTGCCCTCGAGGCCGGCCGTGGCGGAGCCGCGGACGATCTTGGCGTTCTTGCCGTCAAACTGATACTTGGTGAGGAGGTCGCGGATTTCTTCTTCGACGAGTTCGAGCAGATCCGGGTCGTCGATGAGGTCGACCTTGTTGAGGAAGACGACGATCTTCGGCACGCCGACTTGGCGGGCGAGAAGCACGTGCTCCTTGGTCTGGGGCATCGGGCCGTCGGCCGCGGAAACGACGAGGATCGCACCGTCCATCTGAGCCGCACCCGTGATCATGTTCTTCACGAAGTCGGCGTGGCCGGGGCAATCGACGTGAGCGTAGTGACGCTTGGCCGTCTCGTATTCGACGTGGGCGACGGCGATCGTCACCGTCTTGGTCGCATCGCGCACCGTTCCGCCCTTGGCGATATCGGAATAGGCCTTCAGCTCGGCGAGACCCTTGCGGGACTGCACCGCGAGGATGGCGGCGGTCGTGGTCGTCTTACCGTGGTCAATGTGGCCGATGGTGCCGACGTTGACGTGCGGTTTAGTGCGTTCGAATTGGGCTTTAGCCATGGGAGACGGATGTTTGGGTGATGATGAAATGCGACCTCTGGTTTAGCGTCGAAGAAGCCGGGCGACGTGTTTTCGGGTTCCCTGGAGCCCAGAACCGGATTTGAACCGGCGACCTCGTCCTTACCAAGGACGTGCTCTGCCAACTGAGCTATCTGGGCATACTAAGGGAGTGCCAAAAAACGAAAAGAGCCGGTGAACGTGCGACTCGGTTTTGGCACCGTCAACAGCAAAGTCGCGCCTTGGTTCAAAATTCTACGGGCCAATGACAATCCGATAGAAACCGGGCGGCAATCGGTCGCCGATTCGGAATATCTTCGAGAGGTAGTGCCGGAAGTGCCCGTCGACTTCCTCCACGCGCGATCCCTCCACGATCACGATCGGCGCCCACAGCCCCGCCGCCTCGACCGTGGCCAACAACTCCATCGGCTGCCATGCCTTGCCGCCCGGCGGTCGGGCCTCCGGAGGAATCGTCTGGGCCAGAACTGTTTCCCCTGTCCCTGCCGCCCGCACTTCCAGATAGCCACCGCGGACGTCCAGTGCCTTCACAACGGCCCGGGCGCGGCCCAAGCCGACCAGTTCGGGCCCCGGCACGTCCGCCGAGACCCAGTCGCGTGCGCCGGCTTTTTCGGCGGGAACTTCGTTCAATGTCGCCGTGGGCGGGAGTTCCGCCAGCAGGTGGAACTCCAATTCCGAACCCGTCGTGCGTGAAGCCTCGAGCTCGATCGGGGTGCGGCCTTCCGCCATGCGCGGTTCCGGGGGAAAGGCATTGAGTGCCGTCGGCAGGAAGAGCGGCCGCAAATCACGGATAAACGCTTCCTCCTTCAGTTCGAGGTCCGACTTCGACGGACGCGCGATCTGCACCGGCACCTGCGTCTTGCCGACACCGGCGAGCGGCCGGTTGCCGGGCGCCGTGCCCACGGGGCCGAGAAAGATCGCGACGACCACGCCCCCGAGCACGGCCGCGGCGCCCGCGGCGACTGCCCATCGGCGCTTCTGGCCGGCCGTTGCCGGGGTTGTTCCGGGCGCGGTCACGGTTTCTGCCGGGCCGGCGGTTCGCCGGCCGCCAAGATGACCTCGAAGCCGGCGGCATTGGCGGCATTCACCACGTCGGCGAGGAGAGACATCGTCAGATCCTCCCCGGCCCAGACCAGCAGCAGCGGGGATTTCGTGCGTGCGGCCTGTTTCCCGAGCCACCCCTCCAGTTCCTCGATTTTGCGCAGGCCGTCGCCGGTCACGATGACTTGGTCGCTGATGACGCCGATCACGTGGGTCGGCGGCCGGGCCTGGACGGCGGCCCCCGCGACCGCCGGCAGGCGGAAACTGAGCGGCAGACCCGGGGCCAGCACGAAGCGGGAGCCGAAGAGGGAGAAAAACAACACGAGCAGCCCGGCGTTCACGAAGAAGAGCCAGTCGAAGTTCCGCGGCTCGGGCCGCAGCTTGGAGGCGAGATCCAGCGGCCGCGTGATCATGCGGGACCGGGCTTGCCCGCGACCGGGCCTGCCGGCTCGGCCGGCTGAGATCGGTATTCAGTGAGCAAATACCGCATGATCTCCGTGCCGGACCATTCCACGTCGCGCACGATCGCGCGCACGCGCCCGGAGAGAAAATGATGCGCGAGGTGGGCCGGGATCGCGAGCATCAGGCTGCCCGCAGCCGCGGCGAGCGCCTGCCACATGCCGCCCGCCAAAGCGCCGGGCATCGCGAGATGCCCGCCCTTCTCGAACGCGACAAAGGTCCCGATCATGCCGACCACCGTGCCTAGCAGGCCGACAAGCGGCGCGACCTGCGCCACCGCCGCGATCGCCCCGAGCCGGCGCTCCAGCGCCGGCAGCTCCAGCACGGCGGCCTCCTCGACGTGGAACCGCATCCGGTCGGCGGATTCGTCCGCGTGCATCAGCGCCGCCTTCACGACGGCGGCCACCGGACCGGGCGTTTCCTCGCAGACCGTGAGCGCTTCCACCAGCCGGCGCTTGGCGAGAATGTTTTTCACCCCGTCGACGAAGGCTTTGGCCCGGATCTGCCCCCGGTGCAGGAACAGCAGCCGCTCGAAGAAAAGGACCGCGCCGAGCAGGCCCAGGCCGAGGATCACCCACATGATCGGACCGCCGCGCGCGAGAATGCTGAGATCGAAGCCGGACATCGCGGGGCAGCGTTAGCGTTGCGGCGCGCGCCGCAAACCCGAAAGCGCGGCCGGCCTCATGGCGTCGCCTTCGGCGTCCCCGCGCCGAGTTGCTCCAGCCGCCCGCGTGCCACCGCCTCGCCGTAGGGCAGGCGTTTGTCCAACAAGAGCCGATACGTCGCTTTCGCGTCCTCCCAGCGCCCGAGCTTCTGCTGCAGATCGCCGAGGTCGAGTAGCGTGCGCGCCAGCCAAGAGGGCCGCTTCGCATCCGACTCGAACGCCTTCGTTTCGTCCTGCAGGAACGGCACGATCACGTCGTTCCACCAGACCCGCGCCGCATCCTCGGGCTTGCCGCGACGGACCAGCAGCAGGCCGAGATTGTAGCCGGCCTCGACGCGCACATCGCGCGGCGCGGACTCGCGGTCGCGCAGCTGCTCGAACAACCGCATCGCCGCCTCCGCATGCAGGCGATCCTTGTCGTCGTCGGACGAGAGCGCGTTGTAGCACTCCGCCAACGCGAGTTGGGCGTAGACCACGTCGGGACGCCGCGGGTAGCGGTTCACCAGTTCCTCGTAGGTGCGCCGGGCGCCCGAAAAGTCGTTCAGCTGCCGGAGCAGGCCGCCCTGCCGCATCCGCGCCATGAAAACGAGGTCCGCCTGTCCGGCCGCCGCCGGGCTGGTCACGAGCTGTTCCAGCCGGCGGTAGCCCTCCTCGAGGCTCTCCTTGCGGCCGAGCCGCTCGGCCAACAGCGCCAGCCGGTAGAGCGCGTAAGGCACCTGCGGGTGCGTCGCGTAGTCCGGGTTGTCGGTCAGCTCGACGAGTTTCTTGCGCGCCTCGTCGATCTTCTCCCGGTCGGAAAAATACTCGGCCTCGATCAGGTAGGAGGACACCGCCGCGTCCGATTTCCGGAAATTTTCGCGCAGCCGCTTCATCGTTTCGAGAGCCGCCGGTTCGCGCCCCAGCGACAGTTCCGCCCGCGCCTTCAGCAGCACGGCCCGGCTCGCGATCTCGTCTTTCAACGCGCCGTCGATCGCCGGCGGCGTCGCTTCCAACTTCTCCACGAGTTCGATGGTCCGCGGGGCGTCGCCGTTCTCCAGCGTCAGCTGGGCCTGCAGCCAGGCCATGCGGCCCCGCAGCCCGGGCTTCAGCGCCCCGGCCTCCGCGGGCGCCCCCGCGATCAGGCGGTCGATGCGGGCCGACGCCTCCTTCACCCCGTCCGCCCCCTGCAGCTGCAACGCACGCGCCAGGCTCCACTCCGCCTGCCAGCGGGTCTCGGGATCGAACGCCGGATCGCGCGCGTAATCGTCGATCACCTGCCCGGCATTCGCCGCGCCTGCCTGGATCTCCGCCATCACGCGCTGAAACATCAGCGTCGCGATCCGCGCCGCGTCGAACTCCGCCGGCCGCTCCCGCACCACCGCGGCATAGGCGTCGGCCGCGCTGCGGAAATCGCCGCGGTCGCCCGCCGCCTGGCCGGCCCGATACCACGCTTCCGCCTCGAGCACGCTGAGGTCGGCCCGGGCCCGCGACGCCGCCACCACCCGCGGCACCGGTCCCGCCGGCCGGCCCGGCGCCGGCGGCGCAGCCACCGCCTGCAATTCCGTCCGCGTCTTCTGCGCCAGGTCCGCCGCGAGCCGGTAGCGCCGCTGCTCCCACGCCGACTGCGTGAGCACGCCCAGCGCGTGCGCCCGCAACGGCGACAACGGAAACGCCTTCAGCAGCGCGTTGGCGTCCTCTTCGGCGGCGCCGAAGTCCCGCTCCGCGAGGGCCAGCTGCGCCCGGAAGAACAGCGCGCTTTCCTTGATCGGGTGATCCGGCTTGGCCTCGGCCAGTTTTTTCAGCAGCTCGCGGAATTGCCGGCGCTCCGGCTCCACGGCCGACTCCGCCGCGAGGATCTGCAGCGCCTGCCGCTGCCGCAGCGGGTCGTGACCGCTCTCGATCAACTGCACGAGCGCGTTCCGCCCCGCGCCGCTGCGGGACTTGTCGCCGATGATCCCGAGCACGAGGCGCACTTTGTCCCACGCCTCGCGCTCCTGCCGCGGCAGTCCCACCAGCACGCTTTGCAGCGTGGCGACCGCGAGACTCTTCTGGCCGGACGCATCGAGCGCCGCGGCATAATAGAGCGCGTTGGTATAGCCGGTCGGCGTGCCCTGGAACTTCTCGAAATTCGTCCGCAGGGCCTTCACGTCGGCGGACCCCAGCAGCAACCGCACCCGCTCCGCCGCCAACTGAAAGCGCGCGCGCGCCACGTCGGTGGCCGCGCTTTCCTCCGCGCGCACGTAAAAGGCATTCGCCCCGCGCAGGTCCTGCACCGGCGCCAGGTCGAGCAATTCCCCCTGCAGAAACCAATACCAGGGCAGGTCCGCCGCCGGCAGCTGCCCTTCCGTGATGGCCGCGCTCGCCGCGCGCGCGGCCTCCAGCTTGCGCAGCTGCACCGCCGCCAAGGCCGCGCGCAGGTGCCAGGCCGCGCCCCGCGGCTCCGGCAGCTCCGCCAGCACCTTCTCGGCCTCCTCCGGTCTGCCCCCGTCGAGCAGCGCGCTCGCGAGCGCGCGCCCGAGCGCCGCACGGTCCGCACCCGGCTGTTCCCGCAATTGGCGGAACAGGTCCGCCGCCAACAACGGCAGGCCGAAATCGTGCGCCCGCTGCGCCGCCGCCAACGAGACCGCGCGCACGCCGG
>JBILLY010000151.1:0-8372 GCA_044375835.1 Opitutaceae bacterium | reverse complement strand
GTGGTTTTGGGGGGTGTGGGGGGGTTTTGCACTGGCGTAATGTGGGGGGCCGGGGACGGGGGACGGGTTATGGGTGATAGGTTATGGGTGATGGGTAATGGGGCGGTCAGACGCGGCGGAGGAATTCGGTGACTCTCGGATCACGGCTGTGCGCGGCGAGTTCCCGGGGTTTGCCTTCGGCGATGATGCCCTGGGCGGCGCGGTCGAGCATGATGACGCGGTCGGCGATGCCGTAGATCGAGGCGAGTTCGTGCGAGACGATGACGATGGTGGTGCCGAAGGTATCGCGGATCTGATGGACGAGTTCGTCGAGTTTGCGGGAGGTGACGGGGTCGAGGCCGGCGGACGGTTCGTCGAAGAAGACGATGGCGGGATCGAGGGCGAGGGCGCGGGCGAGGCCGGCGCGTTTCTTCATGCCGCCGCTGATCTCGGCGGGGTAGTAGTCCTCGAAGCCGCCGAGGCCGACCTGGGCGAGTTTGAGGGTGGCGATCTCGAGGATCTCGGCGCGGGTGAGGGCGGTGTATTCCTCGAGCGGGAGGGCGACGTTTTCGCGGAGGGTGAGGGAGGTCCAGAGGGCACCGCTTTGGAAGAGCATGCCGAAGGTCCGGAGCATGGTGCGGCGGGCGGCGGGATCGGCGGCGCTGAAGGGTTCGCCGAGGAAACGGACTTGGCCGGCGCGGGGCGGGTTGAGGCCGACGAGGTGGCGGAGGAGCGTGCTTTTGCCGCAGCCGGAGCCGCCGATGATGAAAAACACCTCGCCGCGCGCGACGGTGAAGGAGACGTCCTTGAGCACGACGGTGTCGTCGTAGCCGCAGGCCAAGCCGGAGACCTCGATGGCGGGGGAAGCCGCGGCGGCGGGCGGCGGGGCGGGCGGGAGAGCGGACGGAGGAAGGCCGGCGGACATGGTTTTTTCGGGTTACCAGCCGAGGGCGTTGAAGAGGACGGCGAACACGGCGTCGGCGACGATGATGAGCAAGATCGAGGTGACGACGGCGGAGGTGGCGGCGAGACCGACACCGGCGGCGCTGCGTTCGGCTTGGAGGCCGCGGAGGCAACCGGAGAGGCCGACGATGAGGCCGAAGGCGCCGGCCTTGATGACGCCGACGACGATGTCGCTGAGGTCGACGATGGTCTGCATCTCGACCCAGTAGGCGGTGGGCGGGATGTTGAGCACGCCGAGGGCGACGACCATGCCGCCGATGATGCCGAGGGCGTTGGCGTAGAGGGCGAGGAGCGGCATCATGATGGCGAGGGCGGCCATGCGGGGGAGCACGAGGAACTGCACCGGCGAGATGCCGAGGGTCTCGAGGGCGTCGATTTCCTCGTTGCCCTTCATGTTGCCGAGGGTGGCAGCGTAGGCGGCGCCGGTGCGGCCGGCGAGGACGACGGCGGTCATGACGGCGCCCATCTCGCGGACCATCGAGAGGCCGATGAGATCGGCGATCCAGATGTCGCCGCCGAATTGGCGGAGGACGATGGCGGCGGTGTAGGCGAGGGTGACGCCGACGAGGAAGCTGATGAGACTGACGATGGGCAGGGCCATCGCGCCGCATTGCTGCATCTCGTGGGTCCAGTCGCGCCAGCGGAATTTGGCGGGAGCGCGGAGGACCTGGCCGGCGGCAAGGGTGACCTCGCCGACAAAGCGGGAGAAGTCGCGGCCCTTGGTGACGGTGTCCTGGGCGGCGAGGCCGACCTGGGTGAGAAAACTCTCGGAGCGGTCGAAGGGGACGCAGGTCTCGTGGGAGGCGGCGAGCTGGGCGAGGAGCGTGCGCATCTTTTCCGGGAGGGCGTCGGTGTCGCAGTAGGCGCCGGTGACGCGGCACCATTGGTGCACCTCGAACAGAAAAAGGAGCAGCGCGCTGTCCCAGCGCTCGACGGCGGCGGCTTCGAGGCGCACTCGCGCGGGGGAGCGGCCGGCGAGCAGGGCGACCCACGACGGGCGCGGCGCGGTGATGGACCAGGGGCCGCCGAGCCGGAGCACAAGGGCGTCGCCGACGAGGTCGGCCTCCGCGCGGGCGCTGGCTGGGTCGGGACGATCCGGCATCGCGGGGCACTTCACTCGTGACAGCGGGGGGCGCCAACCCAATTTTCCGCGGCGCCATGCGGCGCTTCGAAACCATCCTTCTCGATCTCGACGGCACGTTGGTGGACGCGTTCACGACGATCCACCGCACCTACGTGCATATTTTGCCCCTGATGGGGCGGCCGGCGCCGACGATGGAGGAGGTGCGGCGGGCGGTGGGCGGCGGGCTGGAGAATGCGTTGCGACATTTCGTGCCGGAGGAGCGGGTGGCGGAGGGGGCGCGGCGTTTCGGCGAGTATGCCGACACGATTTTGCTGGAAGATGTTCGCTTGAATCCGGGCGCGCTCGAATTGCTGCGGGCGCAGCATGCGGCGGGGGTGACGCTGGCGGCGTTTACGAACAAGCGCGGCGGGCATTCGCGGCGGATCTGCGAGCACCTCGGCGCGACGCCGTATCTGCGCGCGGTCTTCGGAGCGAAGGACACGCCGTGGGTGAAGCCGCAGCCGGAATTTGCGGCGCACGCGCTGCGCGAACTCGGGGCGCGGGCGGAGACGACGCTGCTGATCGGCGATTCGCCCTTCGACGTGAAGGCGGCGCTGAACGGCGGGTTTCCCTGCTGGGCGGTGACGACGGGCACGCACGAGGCGCCGGAGTTGGCGGCGGCGGGCGCGGAGCGGGTGTTTGCCGATCTCGTGGCGGTGCAGGCGGCGCTGGCGGGGGGCGGTTGAGAGTTCGGCGGTGGGAGCGATGGGAGCTGAGAGCGGAGAGGCTAGAGCTGAGAGCGCGGACTGCGGATGCCGGGTCAGGGCAGGGGACGGAAACGCGGGTCGGCGCCGGTGATCTCGCGCCAGAGTTCGGCGGGGGCGACGCGGCGGTCGCGCGAGCGGTTGAGCCATTCCACCTCCGTGGGAACGCCGGGGGCGGTGAAGCGGATGCCCCAGATGGGGTCGAAGGCCTCGGCCGAAAGCGTGTAGCGCATGTCGGCGAGCAGCGCGGCGTCGGCGGGGCTGCGGGCGACCCAGTCTTCCGAGAACCAGGAGAAGCGGGCGAACGAGGCGCGCTGGTCGCGGGCGCGTTCGCCGGGCGTCAGGTCGGCGGCGCGGACGAGCGGCAACGACCAGCCTTCGCGCACGGTGGCGCCGGAGAGCCAGCCGACGCGGATGCGGTCGCTGTAGATCAGGCCGCCGTGCTCGTAGAGGGCGCGCCAGACGAGTTGGTTGGCCATCGTCGGCATGACTTCGACGCGCACGGGTGCGTGGCCGCGGGCGGCGGTGAGCGTGCGTTGGGCGGCGACGGCGCGGGTATGCTGGACGGCGCCGAGCGCGAGGTAGGCGGTGGCGACGGTGAGGCCGAGGCGGGCGGCGCGGACCGAGGAGCGGCGCAGCGCGACGGCTAGGCCGAGAGCGAGGGCGAGCGTGAAGAGCGGATCGATGATCGAGATGAAATCCCAGCCCTCGCGGTGGCGGGAGAAGGGCCACCAGAGCTGCGTGCCGTAGCTGGTGGCGGAATCGAGCAGCGTGTGGCTGACGTATCCGAGCAGTGCACACAGCCAGAGCGGCCGCCACGCGGCCCAGGTGCGCCACGCGGGGCGCGCGAGCCAAAGCGCGGCGACGGCGGCGGCGCCGACGGGTGCGAAGGCGAGGGCGTGGGTGAAGCCGCGGTGATACTCGACGGCGACGAGCGGATCGGCGGCGCTGCGGATGAAGATATCGGCGTCGGGGACGAAGGCGGCGAGGCCCGCGACGGCGGCGGCATGGCGGCCGAGGCGCCGGGCGCCGGCGGCGTAGCCGAGGCTGGCACCGAGGAGGACGTGGGAGAGGGGATCCAAGACGGAAGCGGGTGGCGAGGGAAGCGGGACGGCGCGTTACGAAAGCGGCGGGCGACGCGAAGGCAAAGCGCGGATGCGGAAACGCGGCGGCGCGGCCACGGGGTCAAAAAAAGCGCCGGCCCACGGAGGGCCGGCGCGAAGGGGTATCGCGGGTGTTGCGAAGCGAATCAGGTGGCGGGGGCGTCGGCAGCGCCGGCGGCCTGGGCGGCCTGCTCTTCCTCGCTCTCGACGATGCGGGCGACGGAGAGGAGTTTGTCGCCGGGGGCGAGGGTGAGGAGCTTCACGCCCTTGCCGCCGCGGTTGACCTCGCGGATCTCGGCGACGCGGGTGCGCACGCTCTGGCCCTTGGCGGTGAGGAGCATGATCTCGTCGGTGTCTTTCACGCTGAGGGCGCCGGCGAGTTTGACGGAGCCGTCTTCGGGGAGATCCATGGCCCAGACGCCGGAGCCGCCGCGGTTGATGAGGCGGTAGTCCTCGAAGCGGGTGCGGACGCCGAGGCCGGCTTCGCTGGCGACGAGGAACTTGGCCTGGTGGTCGACGACCTCGATGGCCTGGAGGCTGTCGCTCTCGAGCTTGAAGCGCATGCCGGTGACGCCGCCGGTGGCGCGGCCGGTGGCGCGGAAGATCTCCTCGCCGGATTCCGGGTCGCGCTCGCGGAAGCGGACGGCGAGGCCCTGGTGGGAGACGAGGATGATCTCGTCGCTGCCGGTGGTGAGGACGGTGCCGATGACGCTGTCCTTCTCGTCGAGGTTGATGCCGATGAGGCCGCCCTCGCGGGTGCAGTTGGCGTAGTCGGCGAGGGAGGATTTTTTGATCACGCCGCTCTTGGTGGCCATGACGAGGTAGCGGTCCTCGGCGAAGTCCTTCACGCAGATCATGGCGGCGATCTTCTCGCCGTCGGCGAGGCGGAGGAAGGAGGAGACGGACTTGCCCTTGGCGGTGCGGGTGCCCTCGGGGATGTCGTAGACCTTCTTCGCGTGGCACTGGCCGATGCTGGTGAGGAAGAGGATGTAGTCGTGGGTGGAGGCGGTGAAGAGGTTCTCGACGAAATCCTCGTCGTAGGTCTCGGCGCCGATGACGCCCTTGCCGCCGCGTTTCTGGGAGCGGTAGTCGGCGACGGGGGTGCGCTTGATGAAGCCGAGGTGGGAGACGGTGATGACGCAGCCCTCGTTGGGGATGACGTCTTCCATGCGGAATTCGCCGGCTGAGCCGATGATCTCGGTGCGGCGGGGCGAGGTGTATTTCGCCTTCATCTCGCCGAGCTCGGTCTTGATGAGGGCCATGAGCTTGGCGTCGGACTCGAGGATGCTCTTCAGCTCCTCGATGAGTTTCATGAGCTCGAGGTATTCGGCTTCGATCTTGCCGCGTTCGAGACCGGTGAGCTGGTAGAGGCGGAGTTCGAGGATGGCGTCGGTCTGGCGCTCGGAGAGCGGATACTTCGCCATGAGGCGCTGCTTGGCCTCCTCTTTGTTGGCGGAGGCGCGGATGATTTTGACGAAGTCGTCGAGGTTATCGAGGGCGATGATATAGCCCTCGAGGATGTGGGCGCGGTCGAGGGCCTGGTTGAGGCGATACTTGGTGCGGCGGGTGACGACATCGCGGCGGTGCTCGATGTAGCACTCGATGAGTTCCTTGATGTTCATCTGCTTCGGCCGCTTCTGGTCGAGGGCCAGGAGCGTGACGCCGAAGGAGGATTCGAGGGCGGTCTTCTGGAAGAGCTGGTTGATGACGACCTTGGCCTGTTCGCCGCGTTTGAGCTCGATGACGATGCGGGTCTGCTCGTCGGACTCGTCGCGGAGGTCGCGGATGCCGTCGATTTCCTTTTCGCCGACGAGTTCGGCGATGCGGGTGACGAGGGTGTTGCGGTTAACGTTGTAGGGGATCTCGGTGATGACGATCTGCTCCATGCCGCCCTTGAGTTCCTCGGTGTGGGCTTTGCCGCGGGTGCGGACGATACCCTTGCCGGTTTTCAGGTAGCTGAGGATGCCGTCGCGGCCGGAGATGATGCCGCCGGTGGGGTAGTCGGGGCCGCGGACGATGTCGCAGATCGCATCCACGGAGATGCGCGGGTCGTCGATGATGGCGCAGGTGGCGTCGATGATCTCGTCGAGGTTGTGCGGCGGGATGTTGGTGGTCATGCCGACGGCGATGCCGGTGGACCCGTTCATGAGCAGGTTCGGCAGGGCGGACGGGAGGACGGTGGGCTCGGTGGTCGACTCCTTGTAGTTGGGGACGAAGTCGACGGTGTCTTCCTCGATGTCCTTGAGGAGGTCCTCGGCGATGTCTTTCAGGCGGGCCTCGGTGTAGCGGTAGGCGGCGGGCGGATCGCCGTCGACGGAGCCGAAGTTGCCCTGCGGGTCGATGAGCGGGTAGCGCATGACCCAGGGCTGGGCGAGGCGGACGAGGGTGTCGTAGACGGAGGAGTCGCCGTGCGGGTGGTAGTTCTTGAGCACTTCGCCGACGACGCCGGCGCACTTGTCGAAGGCGCGGTTGTGCAGGAGGCCTTCGCGCAACATCGCGTAGAGGACGCGGCGCTGCACGGGCTTCAGGCCGTCGCGCGCGTCGGGCAGGGCGCGCGAGATGATGACCGACATCGAATACTCGATGTAGGCCGTCTGCATGATGTCGGTGATGTTGGCGGAGGAGAGCTTTTCGTTGGCGGTATACACGGGCGGAGAGAGTAGCGAGCAGCGGGTAGTGGGTAGCGGGTAGCGCGGGGCGACGGACTAGGCGCCGTCATTGGCGCCGAGGTTTTGCACGAGCTGGAGAAACTTGGCGTGTTCGGGCGGTTCGGCGGTGCCGGCGACGATGTGACCGATGATCGAGCGCAGGAGCGCAGCCTGAGCCGGAGGCAGGGTCAGCTGCGCCACCGTCTGACGTGCGACCGCGACGAAAGTGTTGCCATTGTAGTTCAGGAACGGAGCCAACCGGTGGCATTCGTGACAGAGTTCCGCGACTTGGCGCAGATCGAGCGCGCGACGGTGAGTGGCGTCCCAGAGTCGTTGTGCGGCGGTGTGGCCATCGCTGGTCCGGCCATGTTGGGCCGCTTTGGGCGCGCACAACTGGCGATTGATCTCCGTCACGACCGACCAAGTCGCGTCTTTGAGCCAAGCATGCGTCATCGGCGTTTTCTTTTGGCCGCGGCGATCTCCGAGACTCCGACGGAGCGCATGAAACCCCGCCCGGTGCGGGCCAGCAAGGGCTCGGGACGGAAGCGATCTTGGATACTCAGACCATCGGACACAGCTGCGGCCAAAAACGCATTCTCCGCATCGCTGCGAGGCGGCGAAGCGGAAGCAGAGCGTGGTTGTTTGCGTTTGGCGGCCATAGGATGAGCGCTACTCAAACGTCCAGAAACTGGACGTTGAGGGCGTTGTCCTCGATGAACTGGCGGCGCGGGGGGACTTCGTCGCCCATCAGCAGGGTGAAGAGGGCGTCGGCCTTGGCGGCGTCTTCGATCGAGACCTTGAGCAGGCGGCGTTTCTCCGGATCCATGGTGGTCTCGAAGAGCTGCTTGGGGTTCATTTCGCCGAGACCCTTGTAGCGTTGGATGCTCAGGCCCTTGCGGCCGTTGGCGCGGATCTGGGCGACGATATCGAGGGGGCCGAGGAGCTCGGTGCGGTTTTCCGATTTCTGCCCGGCGTTTTCGGTGACGGTGTAGCGGGGCTGCTCCGTCGGCGTGAAGACGGCGGTGTCGAGGCCGGCCTTGGCGAGGGCGACGAGGAGCTTGGTCATCTCGGTGCTCTCGTAGATCTCGTGGATCGTGACGCGCTTCTGCGTGGCGTAGGATTTCTTTTCGGCGGGCGCGGCGGGGACGACCGGTGCGCCGGGGAGGGCGTCGGGCGCGGGCTCGATCTGCTCGGTGAGGTCGGCGTTGAGCTTGTGCGCGGAGAGGAAGGCGGCGCGGGCGTGTTCGTCGCGGAGGAACTCGTGGCTCTCCTTGTTGCCCTCGCGGATGCGGGCGACGTAGCGCGGCAGGGCCTGCGTCGCGGGGTCATGGGCGTCGAGGTATTCGGCGAGGGAGGCGCCGTAGCGGGTGACGCCGCCGCCGAGCTTTTCGAGGACGGCGAGGTTTTCGACGAGGGCTTCGATCTGCGCGGGGGCGAAGGCGTGGTGATCGGAGAGGCGCGTGAGCACGATGTCCTCGGAGCCGAGTTCGAGGAGGATGCGGTTGAGCTGGTCGTCGTTGTCGACGTATTGCTCACGTTTCTTGCGCTTGATCTTATAGAGGGGCGGCTGGGCGATGTAGACGTAGCCGCGCTCGATGAGGCCCTTCATCTGGCGGTAGAGAAACGTGAGCAGCAGCGTGCGGATGTGGGAGCCGTCGACGTCGGCATCCGTCATGATGATGATCTTGTGGTAGCGCGCCTTGGCGGCGTTGAAGCCGCCGACGGATTCGTCGCCCTCGCCGATGCCGGTGCCGCAGGCGGTGATGAGCGTGCGGATTTCCTCGTTGGCGAGGACCTTGTCGAGGCGGGCTTTCTCGGTGTTGATGAGTTTGCCGCGGAGGGGGAGGATGGC
>JBILLY010000150.1:0-8384 GCA_044375835.1 Opitutaceae bacterium | reverse complement strand
CGAGTCGGCGCTGTGGTGATAAAAGCTGCCTGCGACGGATTTCGCCTGCTTGTGCTGCACTTTCCACACGCGGCCAAAGTAGTGGTCGCGGTCAGGACGCACGGCGGCATTCGCCGGGCCGTGGATCGGGCCGCGGGTGTCGTTGTGGATGACGGCTTGGTTGTAGAAATCGACGACGTAGAGGGCGCCGTCGGGACCGATGCGGGTCTCGATCGGGCGGAACCAGAGATCGCGGCTACGGATGAACTCGGTTTCTTCGCGGCCCTTTTCGCGCTCGGTGGCGACGCTGACGCCGTCGGGGCGGACGAACTGGTGGTGGACGATGTTGAGAGTCGGTTCGCCGGTGAAGTAGCTGTAGTTCCACTTGGCGGGCCAGGCACCGCCCTCGTAGATCGCGCAGCCGGCGGCGGCGGTGAAGCGGCCGACCTGGTCGATCTGGACGTAGGCTTGCTCGGGCCAGGTCATGAGCGGGTAGGTGGGCTGATTGGTGATCATGCCCTTGAAGGAGGTGGCGCCGGGCATCTTGCCTTTGGCGAGGACGGACTCGGGCAGGAGGCTGTGGAAGAAGACGGTGCCGCTGGTGGGCTGCGTCCAGTAGACTTGGCCGTCCCAAGTGGTCTCGAGGCCCCAGGTGTTGCCGTTCTTGGAGGAGTATTGCTCGAAGGCGGAGCCGTCGGGTTTGAAGCGGACGACGCCGGAGCCGGCGGCGCCGAATTTCTTGGTGCCGTCGCCGGAGACGACTTCGCCGCGGCTGTAGCCGTGGGAGGCGTAGATCCAGCCGTCGAGGCCCCAGCGGAGGTTGTTGATGACGGCGTGGGTGTCGTTGATGCCGAGGCCGCCGTAGAGCTTGGTGCGCTTGTCGGCGACGTCGTCGCCGTCGGTGTCCTCGAGGAGCCAGATGTCCGGGGCGGTGGCGGCGATGACGCCGCGCTTGGTGAGGACGAAGCTGGTGACGAGCTCGAGTTTGTCGGCGAAGACTTTTTTGGTGTCCATGACGCCGTCGCCGTTGGTGTCGGTGAGAATCGAAATGCGGTCTTCGGGGTCGCGCTGGACCTGGGCGCCGCGGAGGGAGCCGGATTCTTTCCAGGGCTGGGTGTTGGGCGTGCGGCGGCCGTTGGGATACTCGGGCGTTTCGCAGACCCAGAGGCGGCCGCGCTCGTCCCAGTCGAGGTTCATGACCTTGTTCACGAGGGGTTCGGAGGCGACGAGGCTGAGGGTGAACTCGGGGTGGACTTCGATTTTGGCGGCGGCCTTGGCCGGGTGGGTGGGGCCGCCCTCGGGGTAGCGGAGGGCGTCGCCGAGTTCGGCGGCGATGCAGAGTTCGTCGACGTTCTTGCGTTGGCCGGCCCAGGCGATGCCGCGGAGGAGGATGGAGCGGTAGTTGGGGCGGTCGAAATTCTTGTAGAGGTGGCCGGGGAGGGAGACGAAGGCGCGGTAGGGCTTGGTGCCGCCCTCGGCGGTGCGCTCGTAGGTCCACATCTGGGGCTGGATGTCGTAAATGTTGACGCCCTTGCGGAGGGCGACGGCTTCGGCGGCGCGGGCTTGGGCCTCCTTGTTGCCGCGGCCGCCGGTGTCGATGGCCTTGGGGGTGTAGGCGGTGGCGAGCACGCGGGCGTCGGGCGACATGTCCATGTCGTAGTAGATCTCGTCGTCCATCGCCCAGTTGGAGACGTCGTGGGTGATGGGATGCGCGCGGTCGGTGAAGTAGAGGTGCATGGGGGCCTCGAGCCACCGGGTGGTGCCCTGACGCCACGAGCCGCCGATGATGCCCTTATACCAATCGGGGTCGCGGGAGACGGCGGCGGCGTGGATGACGACGAGACCGCCGCCGCGGGCGATGAAGGCGGCGAGGTTTTTGCGGTCGGTGGCGTCGGGGATGTTGCCGGCTTCCTGGGCGTGGAGGATGAGGACGTCGGTGGCGGCGAGCTGGTCGGCGGTGGGGAAGGTGTCGCCGCCGACGGCGCGGGCGCCGCGGGCATTGAGGAGGGGGATCCACTCGGCGAGGAAGCGCGGGTAGTCGTGGGCGCCGGGGCCGTGGGACTTGGGGCCGGAGCGGAGGTAGATGCGGAGGGGGGCTTCGGCGGCGGAGGCGAGGCCCGTCACGAGGGCGAGCGCGGAGAGCGCGAGGACGCGGAGGAGGCGGTTCATGGGGAGTTTTTTTACCGCCGATCTCCGCTGGTTTTTCGGGCCCGGAAGATTCGCCTGATCGGCGAATCAAAGCCGGGCGGGCGAAATCTCTTTCCGCGATTGGCGCGAATGAGCGGAGGACGGCGGTTCAGCAGGCGGGGAGTTGGGCGGGAGAAATCAGAGGCGGGTTTTGCAGGCGGGGCGACCCTGGCGGAGGCCGGCCCAGGGTTCCTGGGCGGAGACGTCGTGGGGATCGGGGGCGGCGGCGAGATCGGCGGGGAGTTTCGCGGGCGAGAGCATCGCGAGGAAGACGAGCGGCTCGGCGTGGGGGTTGTAAGTGGCGTGGACAGTGCCGGCGGGGATGTGGGCCATCTCGCCGGGGCCGAGAATGCGGAACTCGTTGCCGACCCACTGCTCGGCGCGGCCGTAGATCACGTAGATGATCTCCTCGCGGTGCGGGTGGAAATGGAAGGGATGGCAGTGCATCGGATCCATGTTGGCGCGGACGAGGAGCAATTTCTCGGCGGCGACGATATCCGGACGGCAAAGCCATTCGTTGTTGGTCCAGGCGTTGGGTTCGCGGAGGGCGTCGGCGATCTGGACGAAGCGGTTCATCGGAGAAGCGGGAAGGTGGAAAAGCGGAGAAGCGGGAAACGGGGAGGGCGATGCGGGGGAGCGGTTTTCCGATTTCAGCCGTTCCGATTTTCCGCTTTTCCGACCTTCAGGCTCTTGAACTTGCGGGTGAGGCCGGTGAGGGACTCCTCGACGCCCATGCGCTCGAGGCTGGAGGCGCCGACGAAGCCGACGCAGTCGGTGGCGGCGATGACGCGGGCGGCGTCGTCGGGGGTATTGATGGGCCCGCCGTGGCAGAGGTAGAAGATGTCGTTCCGCACGGAGCGGGCGGCGGCGATGATGTCCTGGGTGACCTTCATCGTGTGGTCCCAGCTGACGACGGCGCTCTTGACGCCGATGCTGCCGCCGACGGTGGTGCCGACGTGGGCGATGATGGCGTCGGCGCCGGCCTTGGCCATTTCCTTGGCTTCCTCGGGGGAGCCGACGTAGACGATCGAGAAGAGGTCCATGCGGCGGGCGAGGGCGACCATCTCGTATTCCTTTTTCACGGACATGCCGGTCTCCTCGAGGACGCCGCGGAAGTGGCCGTCGACGATGGTGTGGGTGGGGAAATTGTTCACGCCGGAGAAGCCCATCTCCTTCACCTGGCCGAGCCAGTGCCACATGCGGCGGCGGGGATCGGTGGCGTGGACGCCGCAGATGACGGGGACCTCCTCGACGACGGGGAGCACCTCGTATTCGCCGATCTCCATGGCGATGGCGTTGGCGTCGCCGTAGGCCATCATGCCGGCGGTGGAGCCGTGGCCCATCATGCGGAAGCGGCCGCTGTTGTAGATGATGATGAGGTCGGCGCCGCCCTTCTCGATGAATTTGGCGCTGATGCCGGTGCCGGCGCCGGCGGCGATGAGGGCGTCGCCCTTGTCGAGCGTGGCCTGCAGGCGGGCGCGAACTTCTTCGCGGGTGTAGGGATTTCCTTTTCCGGTCCAGGGATTGGGCATGGGGGCGATGAGTTGGGAGCTGAGAGTGGAGAGCGGTAAGTTGCGAAGGAGGGAAAGTCTTGAGGCGGGGCGGCGGGCGCGGGCTTGACGCGGGGAGAGGTGCGGGGAACACAGACGGTGCGGCGCGCGGTCCGAGATGAAAAGCGCGGCGCGCACACATTCAACCGACGATTTTGCACTCCTGCGCGAATGGATGAACGACCCCCGGCAAGACACGACGGTGGACGGCCCGCGGACGCGGCGCTGGTCGCTGGACGCGAAACAGTGCGCGGAGCTCGGCGCGCACCATATCGCGTGGCTGGGGCTGGACACGACGTATGCGCCGTATGCGCGGGTGCGCCTGGCGCCGAGCGGGAGCTTTGTGCTGGCGTGCCTCGAGGGCGAAGGGCGGATTTTGCTGGAAGGCCGCTGGCAGCGGGTGGCAGCGGGGCAGCTGTGCCTGGCGCCGCCGCGGGTGCTGAACGCGTTTCACGCGGTGCCGGGGAAGCGGTGGGCGTTTGGCTGGATCCGCTACGCGGAGCCGGCGTGGACGAAGCCGGTGGTGGGCGCGGGTTCGCCGCTGCGGCTGGAGCAGGGGGCGGAGGAGATCGGGCGCGTGCTGGCGGGGCTGCGGGCCGAGTGGGAAGGGGAGCGGGATGCGGCGCTCGTGCGGCACTGGGTGACGCTCGCGCACGGGCTGGCGGCGCGCGCGGCGCGCCCGTGGCGGAGCGAATCGCGGGTGGGAGCGCTGTGGGAGACGGTGGCGCGCGATCTCGCGGCGGACTGGAAGCTGGGCACGCTGGCGGCGCGGTGCGCGGTGAGCGCGGAGCACCTGCGGCGGATCTGCCGGCGGGAGCTGGGGCGCACGCCGATGGAGCACGTCACCTACATGCGGATACAGCGGGCGCAGGAGCTGCTGGAGAGCGGCGACGACAAGCTGGACGCGATCGCGCCGCAGGTGGGCTACCACAGCGCGGTGGTGTTTTCGCGGGCCTTCGCGCGGTGCGTGGGGATGACACCCTCGCAATACCGGGAGCGGCGCGGGGCGAAGTGAGCGGGTCCCGGACGGCGGCGGTCTGATACCATTTTGCACTCAAACGTATAATAACGAATCCCGGATCCACGGGAAACAGGTGAGACTACGGAGGCGTGCCGGATCGGCAGCGAGAGCGTCGAGTTGGGTTTTTAAACCAACTTCGACCGCGTCAAGGGTGGCGAAGAAGCGGTTGGCGAAGCTCTTTTCGCGGACCTCGTCCCAGAGGTGCTCGGTGGGGTTGCACTCCGGGCAGTAGGGCGGCAGGTGCAGCAGGCGCAGGCGTTCGGGCACGGGCAAGGCGCGGGCTTTGTGCCAGCCGGCGCCGTCGAGCACGAGCAAGAGGCGGCGGTCGGGCCAGGCGGCCAGCACGTCGAGCAGGAACAGCGACATGGCCGCGGTGTTGCATTTGGGCCAACGATTCCAGGCGAGCGCACCGCGCAACGGCTCGATGGCGGCGAAGGCGTAAAGCGACTCGCGCACGACTTGGCGGGGGATGCGTGGCCGCACCGGCCGCGGCGCCCAGCAGTCGGCCCGTTCGCTGATCCGGCCGAACCGCCCCTCGTCCATGAACCGAACCGCCCCTCGTCCATGAACAACACCGTCGGGGTGCGACCCTCGGCCGCGCGCAGCTGCGCTATCGCTTGCGCGAAGTTTTTTTAAAGGCCGCCTCCGCCGCGGGATCCTTTTTGGGGTGGCTGGGCCTGGGCGCGATCTTGCGCCAGCCTGCTTGGGCGAGCAGCCGATACACCGTGGACGCGGCCACCTTGTGGCCGACCACCACCTCGTAGTCCCGACGCAGCGCCCCGGCTTCCACCAACTCCCCCGCCTGGGCGGCCGCGGTATGCCGGGCCAGCAGCGCTTCGCGCTGTTCGGCGGTGAGCAAGCCGTGCCGCCGACCGCCTCGGCCCGGTCTGCCGGTCAGGCAAGCCTCTCCTTCCCGCAGGAAACGCGAATGCAAAATGCGCACCGTCGCCACGCTCAGGCCGGTGACCGCCGCGATAGTCGCAGGGGGTGACGCATCCAAAGCTCGCATCAAAACTGCCTGGATGCGCCGCTGGTCGGCGATGGTGGCGGCGCGCTTCAGCAAGCCCCGCAAGCGCTCCGCCGTGCCGGGAGGAAAGTCTTTGGGTGGACGCATGCGGTCGCCTTGACGGCGGCACCCATCAAACCCGCGTTATTATATCTTTGAAAGCGAAATGGTATGAGCGGGGAAAGCGGAGGGGCGCCGGAGCGGGGCGGGAGCGGATGCGTTTCGGCTCAGGCCTCGTGCGCGCGGAGGGCGGCGAGGTCGGGGTCGGATTCGGCGGCATCCTTGAACTGCGCGTCGATGCGGCAGGCGCGGTCGAGGCGGCTGCGGGCGGCGGGGAGGTCGCCGAGCAGCGACTCGTAGCAGGCGAGATTGTAGTGGAGCACGGCGCTGTCGCGGTGGTGCGGCTCGGCGCCGAGGAGCACGCGGCGGGCCTCCTCGATGCGCTGGAGTTCGCGGAGGGCGTAGGCCCAGCCGATCCAGGCGTTCTCGACGATCGGGTGTTCGCGGGCGAGGCGGCGGGCGACGGTGACGACGCGGGCCCACTGGCGGCGGGCCATGTGGTAGTCCACGAGCGCGGAGCGGACGAGCGGGAGCGTGCGGTCGGCGGCGTCGATGGTTTTCAACTCGGCCCAGGCGTGGCGCCACATCGAGAGGCCGATGTAGCCGACGGCGTGGCGCACGCGACGGCGCGTGAGAAACGGAATCTCGTGCTCGGCGGCGGGCGAAGCGGACATACGGGGCGGATCAGCTGGGAGAAACCACGAAAGGCACGAAAGACACGAAAGACAGGAAACCGGGAAAAGCGGCGGACGGAATCGAGGCGTGGAGCGGGAAAGGCAGGGCGGGCGGCGGCGTGGCCGCTCGGCCGGACGGTGCGGTTGGTTGCGCAGGTGGCGGGGGTGGACGGGAGGCGGCGGCGCGGGTCCGGTGGCGACGAGTTGGGTGGGAGGTCGAGTGGAGCGAGGGCGGAGGCCGCGCGGGTCAGGCTGAGATGAGGGCGGTGAACTCGGCGAGAAAGCGGGTGTTTTCCGCCTCGGTGCCGATGGTGATGCGGAGCCAGTCCTCGAGGCCGTAAGGCTTCATCGGGCGGACGATCACGCCGCGGCGCTGGAGGCCGTCGCAGACCGCGGCGGCGCGGGGTGTGCGGATGAGCATGAAGTTGGCCTCGGTCGGGACCCACTCCCAGCCGCGGGCGCGGCAGGCGGCTTCGAGCTGGGCGCGGCCGCGACGGTTTTCGGCGGCGCAGTGCGTGGCGAACTCCGTGTCGTCGAGCGCGGCGACGGCGGCGGCCTGGGCGATGGCGTTGACGTTGAAGGGTTGGCGCACGCGGTTGAGCAGCGCGCAGAGCGGCGCGGAGGCGTAGCCGTAGCCGATGCGCAGGGAGGCGAGGCCGTAGATCTTGGAGAACGTGCGCAGGCAGACGATCGGGCGGCCCTCGGCGAGGAGCGGGCGGAGGTCGGGCGCGTTTTCGACGAACTCGGCGTAGGCCTCGTCGACGACGGCGACAACGTGGGGCGGGAGGGCGCGCAGAAAGGCAAAGAGCTCGGCGGCGGGGCTGGCGGTGCCGGTGGGGTTGTTGGGCGTGCAGACGAAGACGAGCTTGGTGCGCGGCGTGATGGCGGCGGCCATGGCGGCGAGATCGTGGCGCCAGTCGCGGAGCGGGACCTCGACGGCCTTGGCGCCGAAGAGGAGGGTGACGAGTTTGTAGACGATGAAGGCGGGCTTCGCCATGACGACCTCGTCGCCGGGGCCGAGGAAGACGTGGCCGAGGAGTTCGATGATTTCGTTGGAGCCGTTGCCGACGACGAACTGGTCGGCGCCGAGGGCGAATTTTTCCGCGAGACGGTGGCGGAGGACGTAGCAGCCGCCGTCGGGGTAGAGGTGGCCCTGTTCGAGGGCGGCGCGGGCGGCGGCGAGGGCCTTGGGGGAGGGGCCGAAGGGGTTCTCGTTGGAGGCGAGTTTGATGATGCCGGCGGGATCGAGGCCGAGCTCGCGCGCGACGTATTCGATGGGTTTGCCGGGTTCGTAGACGGGCTGCGTGAGGACGCCGGGTTTCACCAAGGACTCGAGATGCATCGCGCGACTGGAGCGGGATTCGCCGGGCGCCGGAAGCCCGAAATCGCGGGCCGGCCGACACAGTCGGGGCGCGACGGTGCGGAGCGCTGCGTCGGCTGCGTGGGCGCGGGTGGCCGACGCAAAGAAAGAGCGATATCGGACGAAGCGGGGTCGCCGGCCTTGACTCGTGGCCGACGTGGGGCGGGAGTCGGGTTCCCCCACCCCCTGACCGACGCCGATCTTTGGCGCGCCTGTTTTCCGGCTCTCGACCGGGCCGGCCGCCGGAGCGGCGCCGCCCAATCCGACTACCCCCTGCCATGACGACCCTGCGCGCCTTCTGCGTGTCCGCCCTTGCCTTCCCGATGGCCGTGCCGGCCCTGCACGCCCAAGCCGCGGCGGACGGCACGATCAGCGGGCGTATTTACAATCCGGCGACGCAGGAATACGTGCGCAACGCGGAGATCCAGGTCGAGGGGACGAGCCTCGCGACGTATTCGGGCGACGACGGCACGTTCACGCTGACGCGCGTGCCGGCGGGCGAGGTGACGCTGAGCGTGACCTACACGGGTTACCGGCGGGAGACGGC
>JBILLY010000148.1:0-8466 GCA_044375835.1 Opitutaceae bacterium | reverse complement strand
TCAGCTCGCCCGCGTGGCTGAAAATCAAATCCGTCTCCAGGTTCTGCGACGGCTTCATGAACGCCTTCACCAACTCCGCCAACGGCGGCGACTTCACCTCCGCGATCCGCACCGCGGTCGGCGACACCGGCGACGCCTCCGGCCACCGCACGCCGCGCACGCCGCCTTCGACCCGGATGCCGCGCTGCGCCAGCGCCTCGCGCAGCACGCGGCCCAGCCATTCCGCCGGCCGCGGCACCGTCGCCTCGGTCACCACCGGCGCTTTGTCCGCCGCGACCCCGCCGAAGAGATGCACCGTCCGCTCGTCGAACAACCGCCGCACGCTCACCTGCGCCTCCGCTCCCGCCGGACGCGTCGTCAGCCGCACATCCAGCGGCAACTGCGCCAGCGGTTGCAGCCACGTCACCGTGCAGGGCGCACCCGCCGCCGCGCCCGGCGCCACGCGCAGCTCCGCGAAATTCTGCTCCAGCGTCAGGGCCGAAATCTCCGCGCCGTAGTCCTCGTAGAGATCGTCCGCCGTCCAACCCGCGCCGTTCGCCGGCCCGCGGAAAAACGTCGCGTCCGCCACCAGATCGCCCGTCACGCGCTTCACCCCGGCCGCCGCGATCGCCTCCACCAGCGGCGCCACCGCGTCGAAGGTCGTCTTCGTCGTCCCGCGCGACTTCCAGCTCGGATCGCCCCGCCCGCTCACGATCAGGTCGCCCCGCACCGTGCCCGCCGCATCCGGCGCCGCCGTCGCGAAGATCGGCGTCGCGATCCGGTAGTCCGGCCCCAGCCGGTCCAGCGCCATCGCGCCGGTGTAGAGTTTGCTGTTCGACGCCGGGCTCATCAGCCGCCGCGCGTCGCGTTCGTAGAGCGTCGCCCCTGTCTCGAGCGAGACGACTTTCACGCTCCACAGCGACGCCCCGAACCGCGCCTGCCCCGTGTGCGCATCGAGCGCCGCCCGCAGCTCGGCCACGGTTTTAGGCGCGGGCGGCAACGCCGCCGCCTTCGCCGCCACCGGCGCCGCGGTCTCCGCCGCCCGCAGCGCGCCTCCGCCCGCCGCTGCGGCCGTCGCCGCGATCCCGATCATCATCCGCCCCGCTCCGCGAAACATCGTGCTGCACCTCATGCCGCCCACCCTGCGGTTCCCCCGCCGCGGCGCAACGCCGCAGTCGCACCGCCGCGCCTCGCCTCCGCCCGCCCCCAGCTTTGGCCGATTCGTAGGGGCGGGGCTTGTCCACGCCCGAGGGCGTCCATGAGGGACAACCCTAGCCAAATCGGAAAGCCGTGACCGCGCCCCCGCTCGGGGGCGCGGTCGCCTGCGACCCTCGCCTCCTTGGTGCCGAAAGTTTCGTGCGCTTCTTGCGCCTCTTTGCGGCCAAGTCCTCCGGCCTCCGGCCTTGCTCCCGACCACCTCGCGCTCGTCGCCGCAGCCGCCCCGCTTCGCCTCGCCTCCGCCCGCCCCCAGCTTTGGCCTCGCCTCCGCCCGCCGCCTTTCGCTCTCCTCCGCTGCACCCCATGAACGAATTCTTCAGCGTCGGCGACTGGGCCGTGATCATTATTTACCTCGGCGCCATGATCGCGCTCGGCGTCTGGTTCGGCCGCGACCAGCACACGACGCGCGACTACTTCCTCGGCGGCCGCGACATCCCTTGGTGGGGCATCGGCGCCTCGATCGTCGCCACCGAGACCAGCGCCCTCACCATCATCGGGGTCCCCGCCATCGCCTACGGCGGCAACATCATGTTTATCCAGATGATCGTGGGCTACGTCATCGCCCGCGTCATCTTGGCCGTCGTCCTCGTGCCGCACTACATGAAGGGCGAGATCTACTCGCCCTACCAGCTGCTCGAACAACACCTCGGCCGCGGCGCCCGTCGCCTTGCCGGCACGTTTTTCCTCTTTCTCGAGCCGCTCTCCGCCGGTGTCCGCGTCTACGTCGCCTGCATCCCCATCCGCCTCATGCTCGGCGAATCCGTCTGCAGCCTCGGCGGCCTCGTCGATCCCATCTTCGGCGCCATTCTCCTCTTCGTCGTCCTCTCGCTCGTCTACACCTACATCGGCGGCATGAAGGCCGTCGTCTGGACCGACGCCATCCAGATGGTCCTCTTCGTCGCCGGCGGCCTCTACGCGCTCTTCTACATCCCGACCTTGATCGACGGCGGCTGGAGCGCCGCCCTGAGCGAGGCCGGCAAGGCCGGCAAACTCGCCTGGTTCAACCCCGACTTCACCCTGTCCGCCCCCTTCAACATCTGGATGGGCATCATCGGCGGCACGGTGATGGTGCTCTCCTCGCACGGCGCCGACCAACTCATCGTCCAGCGCGTGCTTGCCTGCCGCGACATCGCCGAAGGCCGCAAGGCCCTCGTCTTCTCCGCCGTCATCATCTTCCCACTCTTCCTGGTCTTCCTCCTCGTCGGCACCCTGCTCTGGGTCTTCTACCAGCACCACCCCTTCCAGATTCCGCTGCCTGAGAGCCGCCCCGGCATCCGCTCCAACGATTTCATTTTCCCCATCTTCATCGTCACCGAGATGCCCGCCCTGATGAAGGGCTTCCTCATCGTCGCGATCTTGTCCGCCGCGATGTCGTCGATCAGCTCGGCCATCTCCGCCCTCGCCTCGGTCTCGACCATGGACTTCCTGAAACCGCTCCTGCCGAACCGCGACGAGGCCTGGTTCGTCCGCTTCAGCAAACACTCGACCGTCTTCTGGTCGCTCGTGCTGATCTTCGTCGCCTGGCTCACCCGCGAGGTGACCTTCGTGCTCAACGCCGCCTTCTCCCTCCGCGGCCTCACCAGCGGCGCGCTGCTCGGCGGCCTCATCCTCGCCCTCTTCGGCCGCGGGGTCGGCTTGCGCGCCGCGATCGTCGGCATGGTGACCTCCGTCGTCTTCATGAACCTCATCTACTGGCCCGCCAACATCCCCGCCACCAAGGATTGGTGGCTGCGCACCTTCGGCGGCGAGGTCTTCTGGCCCTGGTTCACTCTCATCGGCACCGTCGTCACCCTCGGCACCGCCTGGCTCGTCGCCAAAATCTCCCCGCCCGCCCCCGCCGCCCGCTCGGCCTGATCGTCCCCCGCGCCACGCGCGCCCGCCGCTACCGCGCTGCCGCGCCTGCCCCGGAAGTTCGACGCCGACAAGTCCAGCAAACCGTCAAAAACGCGAACTCCGACGCTTGGACGTAGCCCGCCTCGTGAGAGGCGGGACCGTTTGCCACCCAAGCTCCATCCGATCCCTGCTCTCACAAGCCGAACCACCACGACAACGGGCGCGTCAATCGGCGCAGGATGGCATTTCCCGATAGCTACGCGCCGCTCAACTCGCGACCCCGAGTCCGTTCTCACCTCCGCCCCGCCGCCCCGCCACATGCGCCTCCGTCGCTTCGCCCCGCCCGCCACCCTCTGCCTCTTCGCCCTCGCGCTCGCCCTCGCGGCCGCCGCCCGCGCCGAGGTCACCCGCTTCGAGCTCCTCCGCCGCAGCGACGTCGGCACCTCCGGCCTCGAGAAGATCACCGGCCGCCTCCACTTCGCGATCGACCCCACGACCCCCGCGCACCGCGTCGTCGCCGACCTCGCCCTCTCCCCGCGCGACCCCGCCGGCCGCGTCGCTTGGTCCGCCGATTTCTACGCCCTCCGCCCCAAACCCGGCACCGCCGCCCCGAACAACGGCGCCGCCCTCGTCGAGGTCTCCAACCGCGGCGGCCGCGGCCTGATCACCGGCTTCAACCGCGGCGGCTCCCGCGACCCCGAAACCGACGCCGACCTCGGCGACCGCTTCCTCCAACGCCAGGGCTTCACCCTCGTCTGGGTCGGCTGGGAGTTCGACGTCCCGCCCGCCCCCGGCGCCCTGCGCATCGACCTGCCCGTCGCCGCCGACGCCTCCGGCCGCCCGCTCTCCACCGTCCTCCGCGCCCGCCTCGTCGCCGACTCCGCCACCAAGGAACTCACGCCGCCCGAACTCATCGCGTATCCGCCTTCCCCCGACGACCCCGCGCTCGCCCTCGTGCGCCTCGCACCCGACGGCACCGCGACGCCGCTGCCCCGCGACCGCTGGCGCCTCCGCGGCACCACCGTCGTGCTCGACGACGGCTTCGTCCCCGGCGCGCCCTACGAACTCGCCTTCACCGCCACCCGCCCGCCCGTCGCCGGCCTCGGCTTCGTCACTCTCCGCGACACCGCCGCCTGGCTGAAACACGACCCGGCCGCCGCCGTCTCCGCCCGCCTCGCCTACGCCTTCGGCTCGTCCCAGAGCGGCCGCTTCCTCCGCGACTTCCTCTACCACGGCTTCAACACCGACGAGCGCGACCGCCCCGCCTTCGACGCCGTGCTCGCCCACATCGCTGGCGCCGCCCGCATCGACCTCAACCGCCGCTGGTCCGTCCCCCGCGGCCTCGGCCTCTTCTCCGCCACCGCGTATCCGTTTTCCGACTCCGCCCAGCCCGATCCCCTCGGCGGCTCCGCCGAAGGCCTGCTCGAAAACCCGCGCGTCCGCCACGCCCCGAAAATTTTCTACACCAACACCTCCGTCGAATACTGGGGCGGCGGCCGCTCCGCCGCCCTCGTCCACACCGATCCCGCCGGCACCCGCGACATCCCCCTGCCCGCCCACGTGCGCGCCTACACCTTTGCCGGCACCCAGCACGGCCCCGCCCGGTTTCCGCCCGGCGCGCCCACGACGACCGCGCAGCACGTCAACCCCGCCGACTACTGGTGGCCCATGCGCGCCCTCCTCTCCGCCCTCCACCGCTGGGTCGCCGACGGCGTCGCGCCGCCGCCCAGCGCGTATCCGGCCTTTCGCGACGGCACGCTCGCGCCCGCCGCCGCCGTCGCCTTCCCCGCCCTGCCCGGCGTCGCCTCGCCCCGCGCCCTCACCGCCCGCGCCCGCGTCGCCAATCCGCTCCTCCCCGGCGGCGCCTCGCCCGGCGCCCCGCTCCCGCTCGTCGTCCCGCAGACCGACGCCGACGGCAACGAAACCGGCGGTCTGCGCCTGCCCGAAATCGCCGTCCCGCTCGCCACCCACACCGGCTGGAATTTCCGCTCCGCCGCCGCCGGCGCCCCCGGCGAACTCTTCCCGCTCCTCGGCGCCTGGATTCCCTTCGCCGCCACCCGCGCCGAACGCACCGCCCGCGGCGACCCGCGCCCCTCCATCGAGGAGCGCTACCCGTCGCGCGCCGCTTTCCTCGCACGCTACCGCGCCGCGACCGATGCCCTCGTCCGCCAAGGCTACCTGCTCGCCGAAGACGCCGACCGCATCGTCGCCCAAGGCGCGACGCGCTGGGACCACCTCATCCCCGCGCCGGCCAACAAATAGCCGGCCACACGCCGCGCGCACCGCCCCGCGCGAGTGTAGCCCGCCTCGTGAGAGGCGGGAAAACGGCCCGTTCGCCCTTCAATCCCCGTTCGCCCCTCGCTCCTCCGTCGCTCCCCGCTCTCCCGCGCACACCTCCAACAGCACTCCGCCCGCGATCGCGTGCCCCGCAATCCGCCGCGTCGCGGCGCTACACCGTGAACGCCACGATCTCGTTCGCCTCGCGGTGATTCGTCCAGAACCGCTCCCCGTCCCACGCCAACGCCCGCGCCTGGAACGGCACGCGCGCCACGTCCTCGACCGTCGGCGCCCCGGCTCCCGCTGCCGGCAACTCCACCCGCGTGAGCCAATACTCCGTCGTCTCCTCCGCGTCCGTCGTCATCAGAAAACAGATACCGTCCACCCACACCTGCCCGCAGATCCCGCGCGGCACCTCGACCACGCGCTCCACCGCGCCGTCGCCCGCACCGACCGTCGCGCCCACTCCGCCCGCGAGCGTCAGGACTTTCTTCGGATACCATTGGCTCACGTGCAGCCGCCCGCCCACGTAGCCGAGTTGCGAGCCGCTGTCGTCCGGACACGGCAGCGCCCACGCCGCATCGAAACCGATGCCCGGCACCAGCCGGCGCACGATGCGGTTGTCCTCCGCCGTCTCGCCGCAGAGCACGCGCAGCTCGCCCCCGATCGCCGTCATGCCCCACGGCGTGCCCGGCGCCCTCGTCTCCCAAGTCACCGCCCAGGTCGCCGGATCGATCCCATGCACGCCCTTCGTCGCCCGCGAGCCCATCCAGAGCGTCCGGCCGTCCCAGGCGAGCGACTGCGGTTTCGGGGCGGGCGAGGCCCGGCGTTGGAGTTCACGGATAGTCGTCATAAAAACATCGCGGCGATCCGCCGCCGCGGGTCCGGACACGCCCCGACGGCGCGTCGCCGGATCACCGATACAACAAAAACGGCTCCCGCCGCCGCGCGAAGTCCGCGAGCCCGGCCGCCCACCCCGCGGCGATCGTCTCCCACCCGTCGCCGCGCTCGAAGGCCTCGCGCACCGTCGACGTGCCCATGACTTTGTCGAAGTAGTCCGCGTGCAGCTCCAGCTTCGCGCCCGCCAGCCGCCCCACCGTCGCCAAAATCGCCAGCACCGCCGTCACCGGCCGGAACGCGCCGCGGTCCGTCACGTGCAGCTGGCAGCCGCCGCAACGCGTCCCCGCGTGTTTCGAAAAGGTCGGCGCAAACCACGCCTCGCGGAACCGCACGCCGGGCAGCGCGAGCGCGTTCAGTTCGCGCGCGAGCACGTATCCATCGAGCCACGGCGCCCCGAAGAGTTCGAAGGGCTTCGTCGTGCCCCGGCCTTCGCTCAGGTTGGTGCCCTCGAGCAGCACCATGCCCGGATACACCACCGCTGTGTCCGGCATCGGGATGTTCGGCGAGGGCAGCACCCACGGCAGGCCCGTCGCCTCGAACATCTCCGCCCGTCGCCAGCCTGCCAGCGGCACCACGCTCAGGTCGCAGGGCCGCGCGAGAAACTGCGCGTTGAACAACCGCGCCAGTTCGCCCGCCGTCATGCCGTGCCGCAACGGCACCGGATAGAGCCCGATGAACGAACTGTGCCGCGGATACTCCAAAATCGGCCCTTCCATGATCTCGCCGCCGATCGGATTCGGGCGGTCCAACACCACGAAGGGAATGCCCGCCTCCGCCGCCGCCTGCATCGCATACGCCATCGTCGCCACGTAGGTGTAGACGCGCGTGCCGACGTCCTGCAGGTCGAACACCAGCGTCTCCACGCCGCGCAGCATCGCGTGGTCGACCGTCTTGCCCGTGTGCTGCGTGTCGAACTCCCGCATCGTCGCGTCGATGTCCGCCAGCGGCTGGTCCGGCAGCTTCAGCGCCTGGCCGTAGAGGCTGAACACCGGCAGCCCGAAATGCTCGTCGCGGTAGAAATCCACGAACTCGCCCGCCTGCGCGTTGCCGCGCACGCCGTGCTCCGGCCCGTAAAGCGCCACCAGCTCGAACTCCCGCGCCGCGCGAAAACGCTCCACGCCGCCGCACAGCGCCGCGTCCACGCCCGTCGGATTGGTGATCAAGCCCACGCGCCGGCCGCGCAGACGGTCGAGTTGCGAGGCGAAGAGGACGTCGAGTCCGGTCTTGGTCATGCGGGAAAGGGAAAACTCACCGGCGCGTCGCCGCGCGACACGGCGGACGGGCCGGGCCGCGGACCGCCGGTCGACCGCGCCTCGATGGCGCGGCACCGGCGGCGCGACCGGGTCGTCACTGCTTCGCCGCCACGGGCTTCGGCGCCGTGGTCATCGGGAAATCGTCCGTGCGGAACGGCGTCACCGGCAGCCCGTCCGCCGAGTAGAGATTGCACACCGGATTGTCCGCCCACCCGTAGCGGACCGCGACGGGCGCCGCCACCTTGTCGCTCGTCACTTCGACCTTGTTGCCGCCGACGATCTTGCCCGTTGCCCAGTGCCACTTGCGGTCCTCGCCGCACACCGCGAAACCGCGCGCCTCGGCCACGTCGAAGGCCCGCAGCGTGCTGCCGTGGCAGTCGATCGTCACCGTCGCCGTGTTGCCCGCGAACTCGACGCTCTTGTAGTCGGGACTGCGATACGGGAACTTGAGGCCGTAGTCCTTCACCAGCGCCCACCGCACGAGCCGCGACGCGACGTCGTATTTGTTGCGCGGATGGATGTCGCGGCCCTCGCCGATGTCGATGATCACGGCCTGGCCGGTGTTCGCCAGTTTCAGGGTCTTGGTCTGCGACTCGCGCAGCTCGGCCCACGCGCTCTCGCCCGGCTCCGCCTTCTCGGCCATGTAGTCCGCCAGCTGCACCCAGTAGAAGGGAAAGTCGCCCTGGCCCTGCGCCTTCCGCCACTCCGTGATCATGAAGGGAAACAGGTCCGCGTATTCGTGCGCGCGCGAGGCGTTGCTCTCGCCCTGATACCAGATCACGCCCTTGATGCCGTAGCCGAGCGTCGGATTCACCACGCCCGCCCAGATGTTGCCGGGCCGAGCGTTGCCGGTGAGCCACTGCGAGGGCTGCTTCGGCGCCGGCGGCGGCGACTTCTTTTCCGCCTTCGCTTTCGTCACCGCCTCGGTGTGCTTCGCCGCCGCCGCGGCCTCGTCGGCTTTCGTTTTGTCCGACTTCAGGTCGGCCTCGCGCCGACGCGTGGTCTC
>JBILLY010000147.1:0-8467 GCA_044375835.1 Opitutaceae bacterium | reverse complement strand
GTGCGGCCGGCGAACCGCGCGGCGGGGCGACGGGCGGTGGCGCGGGCGCCGGCAGCGAGCATGCGACGGCGCCGGGCGGGCACAAAAATGCCGCCGCGGGCTGCGATCCGCGGCGGCTGCTAACACCAACCCCTGACAAAGGGAAAAACTCAGTTCTCGCTCTTCTTCTTGCCGCCGCCGCGACCGCCCTGGGGCATGTCGTCGAACTTCTTCTGCTGTTCGGGCGTGAGGACGGCGCGCACTTCCTTGCGGGCGGAGGCCATGAGCTCCATGCCCTTTTCGCGGCGGTCTTCCTGGGAGAGACCCTGCATCTTTTCGGCCATGGCGGCGTAGATGCCGGCGATCTTCTTCTTCTGGTCGGCGGTGAGAGAGCCGACGGCCTGCTCGATCTGTTCGATGCGCTGCTCGGCGGTCGGCATGCCGCGGCCCTTCTTTTCCTGGGCGTTGACGAGCGTGGTGGAGGCGACGGCGAAGGACGCGATCGCACAAACAAGGAGTTTGCGGGAGTTCATGACGGGTTCGGTAACGGGTGGTTTCGAGGGGCTTGCTGGACCGGTGCGGCGGAGTTGTCGCACGCGGGGCAAGACGGAGGGGGCCGGAATCGGTTACGGGATTTTCGCGGACTTGCGACCCCGGCGGAGGGCGCGCACGGTCGGCGACGATGATTGAAGTCGACGCACTTACGAAACGCTACGGGACGTTTACGGCGGTGCACCAACTGTCGTTTGCGGCGCGGCCGGGCGAGGTGCTGGGGCTGGTCGGGCCCAACGGCGCGGGCAAGACGAGCACGTTGCGGTGTCTGGCGGGTATCATTCCGGCGACGGCGGGGCGGGTGCGGATCGCGGGACACGACTTGGCGGAGGACCCGGTGGCGGCGAAGCGCACGCTGGCGTTTTTCCCCGACGAGCCCCGGCTGTTCGATTACCTGACGGTGCGGCAGCATCTGGCCTTCGTGGCGCGGATCTACGGCGTCAAGGATCACGCACAGATCGCGCAGCCGCTGCTGGAGGAATTCGAGATCGCGGACAAAGCGGACCAGCTGCCCGGGGAACTCTCGCGCGGGATGAAGCAGAAACTGGCGATCGCGTGCGGGCTGCTGCACCGGCCGCAGGTGCTGTTTTTCGACGAACCGCTGACGGGCCTCGATCCGCTCGGGATACGGCGGATGAAGCAATCGATCCGGCAGCGCGCGCGGGACGGCGCGACGATCATGCTGAGTTCGCACCTGCTGCACCTGCTGGAGGAAGTCTGCACGCACGTGCTGATCCTCAAGAAAGGCGAGAAACTGGCGGACGGGACGATCCCGGAGGTGGCGGCACGGTTCAGCCGGGGCGAGGCGAACGTGAACCTCGAGGAGATCTTCGTGCGCGCGACGGGTGGCTCGGAGAACTGACAGGCCGCACGCAACCATGCTCGGAGCGCTCGTCTATCTGCGGGTCATGTCGGCACGGAACTGGGTGCGGGTGCGCCTGCGCCGGCTGCGTCAGCCGAAGTATCTCGCGGGGGCGCTGGTGGCGGCGGCCTATTTCTACTTTTTCTTTTTCCGGCCGCTCGGCGGCGCGGCGGGCGCGGGGCGGCACGGGCCGTTGGCCGATCCGGCGCTGGCGGCCGCGGCGGCGCCGTTGCTGCCGGAGGATTGGCTGCCGGTGACGACGGCGTTCGGGGCGCTGGCGCTGCTGGTGTTTCTCACGCTGACGTGGGTGGTGCCGCGGGAGCGGTCGGTGTTGGGATTTTCGGAGGCGGAGATCGCGTTTCTGTTTCCGGCGCCGATCACGCGGCGCGGGCTGGTGCATTTCCGGATGCTGACGCTGCAGGCCCGCAGCCTGCTCGGGGCGGCGGTGATGATGTTGTTTTCGCACCGGTGGAGCGCACTCGGGGGCAATGCGTTCACGCATGCGGCTGGGTGGTGGTTCATCTTTTCGGCGCTGGGGCTGCACTTCAGCGGGGCGGGCTTCACGCTGACGCGGCTGGCGGAGCGCGGGGCGGGCGTGTGGCCGCGGCGCCTGGCGATTCTGGCGCTGGTGGTCGCGGCGGTGGCGGTGACGCTCGCGCGGTTGCCGGCCGAGGTGCGGTCGCCGACGGCGGCGGGCGGCGACGGGTTGCGGCCGTTCGCGGCGTGGCTGACGGCGCTGGCGGGCACGGCGCCGCTGGCGTGGCTGCTGTGGCCGCTGACGCTGTTGGTGGGACCGTTCCTGGCGGTGGACACGGCGCAGTTTGCGCGGGCCCTGGCGCCGGCGCTGGCGGTGTTGGTGCTGCTGTATCTGTGGGTGGTGCGCTCGGCGGTGGCGTTCGAGGATGCGGCGGTCGACGAGGCGCAGCAACGCGCGGCGCGGCGCGAGGCGTGGCGGGCGGGGCGGCCGTTGCGGTCGCCGACCGACGGCGGGCGACGCGCGCCCTTTCCGCTGGCGGAGACGGGGTGGCCGGAGACGGCGTTTTTGTGGAAGAACCTGCTGTCGACGTGGGAGTATTTCACGTGGCGGCTTTGGGTCGGGGCGGCGGTGACGATCGCGGTCGGGCTCGGCTGGCTGGCGGCGCAGCCGGAGTGGCGCGAGCCGATGGCGGGGATCGGGGTGCTGGCGTTGTTCATCGGCGGCTACGTGCTGGTGGCGGGGCCGCAATTCGCCCGGCAGGACCTGCGCAGCGACCTGACGCATGCGGACGTGCTGAAGACGTATCCTTTGCCCGGGTGGCGGGTGGTGTTGGGCGAGTTGCTGGCGCCGACGGTGATTTTGACCGGCATCTGCTGGCTGCTGCTGCTGGTCGCGGTGCTGGCGTTTCGGCCCGCGGGGCCGGCGGCGGAATGGCTGACCCCGGGTATGCGCGGGCTGTTGGCGGTGGCGGCGGCCGCGGTCGTGCCGCTGCTGGCGGCGCTGCAGCTGCTGGTGCCGAACGCGGCGGCGCTGATTTTTCCGGCGTGGTTCGAGGCGACGCGGGTGCGGGGCGGCGGGCCGGAGGCGATCGGGCAGCGGATGATTTTCTTTTTCGCGCAGTTCCTGACGATGTTGGCGGCGTTGCTGCCGGGCGCGGTGGTGGTGGCGCTGGCGGTGATCTCGGCGCGGTATGTCTTCGGCCCGTGGCTGGCGGTGCCGGGGGCGGCACTCGGGCTGGTGGCGGTGCTGGCGGGCGAGCTGGCGCTCGGATTGTGGTGGCTGGGGCGACGATTCGAAAAACTCGACCTCTCGGCCGAGCTGCGTTCGTAGTCACGCGGCATGGATCACGAACGCCTGGTGCAGATCGCGGCGGATACGGTGGGGGCGGCGCAGCGGCAATTGCCGCCGGAGCTGCGCCGGCTGGCGCGCGACGTGGCGGTGCACTACGAACGGGCGCCGGATGCGGAGGTGCTCGCGCAGGGTTTCGAGCCGGACATTCTTGGCCTCTTCACGGGCAGTCCGCACGGGACGGAGCTGTCGCACGACGCGCCGGCGCCGCCGCAGATTCTGCTCTACCTCGACGGGCTGTGGGACTTCGCGGAAAAGGACGCGGAGGTATTTCGCGAGGAAGTGCGGATCACCTACCTGCACGAACTCGGGCACTACTTCGGCTGGGACGAGGATGAGGTGGCGGAACGCGGGCTCGATTGACGGCGGCGAGGCGAGAGGCGAGTGGGCGAGGGGCGATGGGATTGGGGGCGAGGGGCGGGGGGAAACCCAGGCCGGCTCGGCGAGCCGGCCCTACCTCGGGCGAGCAGCGGAAGGAGGCGCGCGGCGGGTGAAAACGGGAAAACAAAAACGCCGACCGCGAGCGGTCGGCGTTGAAGAGGGTTTGAGTCGCGTGAAACGACAGGAAGCTCAGCGCTTCGAGAACTGGAACCGCTTGCGGGCGCCCGGCTGACCGGCCTTCTTACGCTCTTTCATGCGGTCGTCGCGCGTCATGTGCCCGGCCTTCTTGAGGGCGGGACGCAGCTCGGCGTTCATCTTCTGGAGCGCGCGGGCGATGCCGTGCGCCACAGCGCCGGCTTGGCCGGAGACGCCGCCACCGGCGACATTGGCGGTCACGTCGACCTTCTCGCGGAGTTCCACGACGAGGAGCGGGGCGTAAGCCTGCTTGGCGAAATTGTCGTGGGAGAAGTAGGACTCGAAGTCACGGCCGTTGACGGTGAGTTTGCCGGAACCCTCGGTGATGCGCACGCGGGCGGTCGAGGTCTTGCGGCGGCCGGTGCCGAGGAAAACGTTGGCGGGAGTAGCAGTGGCAGCGCTCATGGTCTAAACGGGGATCAAACGGAAATCTTTTGGGGGGCGTTGGCCTCGTGGGTGTGCGTCGGGCCGGCGAACACGCGAAGCTTGGTGAGCATCTTGGCGGCGATCCGGTTCTTCGGAAGCATGCCCTTGACGGCGTGCTCGATGATGAACTCGGGGTGACGCTCGCGCTGCTCGGTGACTTTGCGGTAGCTCTCGCCGCCGACGAAGCCGGAGAAGAACATGTAGGAGTTCTGCTCTTCCTTCTTGCCGGTGAGCGCGACCTTTTCCGCATTGATAACTACAACGAAATCGCCGGTGTCGACGCTGGGGGTGTAGGAGGCTTTGTGGCGGCCACGGATGGTGTTGGCGGCCTTGACGGCGAGGCGACCGAGCGGAACCCCGGCGGCATCGATCAGATACCACTTGGGTTGCACCGTCTCCTTCTTGGCGAGGAACGTTTTCATGCGAAAAGAGGCCAAGAGCTAAGGTTCGCGACAAGCCTGTCAACGACCTTTTCGGTCCGAGGTGAAGATCGCGGTCCGCGGGCGGGCGCGGCGGGTGGAAGGCGGACGCCGGAAGATCCGGTCTTGTTTCGCGGGGGCAAGGTGCAAACGTCGCGGCATGTCTACTTCCGCACGTCCCGGCGCGTCGGCTCTGCTCGCCGCCGGTCTCTTGGGTCTCACCGGAGTCGGTCTGGGCGCGATGGGCGCCCATGCGCTGAAGGCCACGCTGATCGAACGCGGCATGATGAACGCGTGGGACATCGGGGCGAAGTATCACCTGCTGCACGCGGTGGCGCTGCTCGGTGTCGGGGCTTGGGCGCGGGCCGCCGGCGCCGGTGCGCCGGGGGCGGCGCTGTTGACGTGGGTGACGCGGCTGTGGGTGGCGGGCGTGGTCCTGTTTTCCGGGTCGCTCTACTGGCTGGCGGTCGGCGGGCCGCGGTGGCTCGGACCGGTGACGCCGCTCGGCGGGGTGGCGTTCATGGCGGGCTGGCTGCTGGTGGCGCTCGTCGCGCTGCGGCGCCCGGCATGACCATGGAACTGCCGTTGCCGCCGGATCTGCGCGCGATGCTCGAGGCGGTGCGCCGCGTGGGGCGGCCGCGGCTGGTGGGCGGCGGGGTGCGCGACTGGCTGCTCGGCGAGGCGCCGAAGGATTTCGACGTCGAGGTGGGCGGCGTGGATTTCGAGACGCTGCACCGGGCGCTGGCGCCGTTTGGCTCGACGGACGTGGTGGGGCGGAGCTTCGGTGTGCTGAAAGTGCGGAGCCGGTCGACGGGCGTGGAGTTCGATTTTTCGCTGCCGCGACGGGAATCGAAAACGGGCGCGGGGCACCGGGGCTTCGCGGTGGCGCCGGATCCGGGGCTGAGCGACGCGGAGGCGGCGGCGCGGCGCGACTTCACGGTCAACGCGATCGCGCTCGATCCGTTTTCGGGGGCGTTGATCGATCCGCACGGCGGGCAACGCGACCTCGCGGCGCGGGTGCTGCGGCACACGAGCGCGGCGTTTGCGGAGGATCCGCTGCGGGTGCTGCGGGGCTTCCAGCTGGCGGCGCGCTTCGACTTCACGCTCGCGCCGGAGACGGCGGCGCTGGCACGGTCGATCGCCGACACGTATCCGGAACTCGCGCACGAGCGGGTGTGGGGCGAGTGGGAGAAATGGGCGAGCAAGGCGGCGCGGCCGTCGCGCGGGCTGGCGGTGCTGGAGGAGACGGGGTGGCTGCGGCATTTCCCCGAGCTCGCGGCGCTGCGCGGGACGCCGCAGGACCCGGAGTGGCATCCGGAGGGCGATGTATTCACGCACACGCAGCACTGTCTCGACGCGCTGGTGGCGCTGCCCGACTGGGCGGCGAGCGGGCGGGCACCGGAGCTGATGCTGGCGGTGCTGGCGCACGATTTCGGCAAACCGGCGACGACGGTGCAGGCGGAGAAGCGCGGGCGGCTGCGCTGGACCAGCCCGGGTCACGAAGCGGCGGGCGGGCCGTTGGCGGAGGCGTTTTTGCGGCGGCTCGGCGCGCCGCTGCGGTTCGACGCGCCGGTGCGCGCACTGGTGGTCGACCATCTGGCCCACCATCACGGGAACGGGCCGTTCACCGATCGTTTCATCCGGCGGCTGGCGCTGCGGCTGGCGCCGGCGACGGTGCGGATGTTGGCGACGGTGATGCGGGCGGACAGCAACGGCCGGCCGCCGTTGGCGTCGGCGGAGACGCACGTGCGGATCGACGAATTGGAGCGGCGGGCGGCGGAGCTGGCGCTGCAAAATCTGGCGCCGAAACCGATCTTGCTGGGGCGGCATCTCATCGCGGCTGGGCGCAAGCCGGGGCCGGAGTTCAAAGCGGTGCTCGACGCGGCGTTCGAGGCGCAGCTCGACGGGGCGTTTGCGGACGAGGCGGGGGCGATCGCGTGGCTGGCGGCGGGGGGGGATGAAGAGTTGAAAGGTGAAAGTTGAAAGTTGAAAGACCGGAGAGCGATCCGGGGCGGTGCCTGCGAACGACGGATTTAGGCGAGCGCGAGCAGGCCGTGGGCGTAGAGTTCGGCGGGGCCGCAGTGGAGCGCGCCGTCGCTGAGGATCTTGGCGCGCAGGCCGCCGCGGCCGCGGAGCCAGGTCTCGGCGCCGGGCGCGACGACTTGGTCCATCCAGTAACAGGGCTTCGCTTCGCCGACGCCTTCGAAGTCGACGCCGCCGAGGGAGAAGCGGGTGCCGGCGAGCTCGTTGAGGTGGACGCCGGCGACGACGACGTTGCGGCGGAAGACGTCGGGCGCGAGGTCGGGGCGGCGGAATTCGCGGCGGGCGGCCTCGAGCGTTTCCCAGGAGAAAAAAGTGATCTGGCCGTTGTAGTCGGGGCGGTAGCCGAAGAAGCGGTCGCCCTCGAGGCCGAGGCCGGCGCGGCAGCGCACGCTGCGGACGTCGTGGGCGGGGTGGGTGCCGGCGGGCTGGCCGTGCCGGCCGAAGAAATTGTGGCCGGGCGAAATGAAGAGGTGGCGGATGACGACGGCGGACTTCACGGGCGGGAGCACGGAAGCACGCGGCACGCCGCGCGGCCACGTCAATTTCCGCGCGGAGCGGCGGGCGGTGCGACGACGGTGGCGCGGCCGACGTCGACGCGGGCGCCGGGCGGCGGGACGTATTTTTTCAGGAACGCGTCCACGCGCGTGTAGTGCGCGATGCTGAGCTCCTCTTTGCGGAAGCCGTGGCCCTCTTTTTCCTCGAGGTGGAACTCGAAGGTCTTGCCGGCTTTTTTGAGCGCGGCGGCCATGTCGTGGCCGTGGGAGATGCGGACGCGCGGATCGTTTTTGCCGTAGGCCATGAGCACGGGGGCGACGATCTTGTCGGCGAAGTGGACGGGCGAAGTGTCGCGGAGGCGTTGGCGGTCGGCGGCGTTGTCGAGGTCGCCGATGCGCGTCGAAAACCAGTGCAGGCGGGTCTTGGTCATGCCGGCCCCGGTGGGAATGAGTTCGGCGATGTCGACGACGCCGACGTAGTTGATGCCGGCGCAGTAGAGCTCGGGCGTGAAGGCGAGGCCGGCCATCGTGGCGTAGCCGCCGTAGCTGCCGCCGGCGATGACGACGCGCTGGGGATCGGCGAGGCCCTGGGCGACGGCCCAGCGCACGGCGTCGGAGAGGTCGTCCTGCATGGCGAGGCCCCATTTTTTCCAGCCGGCGCGCTCGAACTTGGTGCCGTAGCCGCCGGAGCCGCGGTAGTTGACCTGGAGGACGGCGAAGCCGCGGTTGGCGTAGAACTGGACTTCGGGATCGAAGCCCCAGGAGTCGCGGATGCCGTAGGGGCCGCCGTGGGGATTGACGACGAGCGGGAGATTTTTCGGCTCCCGGCCGAGCGGCAGCGTGAGGTAGGCGTGGAGCACGAGGCCGTCGCGGGCGGGGAAGGAGACGGGCTGCATCGGCGCCATCTGCTCGGGATCGATGCCGGGTTTGAGGACGGCGAGCTCCTCGATTTTTTTGGTGGCGGTATCGAGCAGGTAGTAGACGCCGGAGTCGCGGTCGCCGGTGGAAAAGATGAGGCGGCGCGAGCCGTCGGGCGCGGCGTGGAGGATGCGGTTGGTGGTGCCGCGGAGGGCGGCGTCGACGCGGGCCTGGCGGTCGCGGCTCTCCGGATCGAGCCAGTGGAAACGCGGGCGGTCGGCGTCGATCGCGATGCCGACGACCTGTTGTTTCGCTTCGTCCCAGACGAGGTCGTCGACGTCGTAGGTCGGATCGCCGTGGACGAGTTCGCCCATCGTGCGGGTGACGGTGTCGTAGCGGTAGACGGCGGTGGTGTCGCGGCCGACGTTGGAGG
>JBILLY010000146.1:0-8492 GCA_044375835.1 Opitutaceae bacterium | reverse complement strand
CGCCACCCCCCGACCGGTTCGGCCACGGGCCTCGCTAACCCCCATCCGTCCATGAAGACCCCCGTATTGATCTGTCTGCTCGCACTCGTCTTGCCGTCCGCCGCGTCCGCTCAGAGCGCGCCGACCGCCCCGGCGACCGCCAAGACCGAGTCCACGAAAGACGAAACGATCACGCTCACCGCGTTTGAGGTCACGGCAGATGCCTCCGACACCTACCAAGCCACGAACACCAATTCTGTCACCGGCACCAACACCGCGCTCGGCAAGACTCCCCTCGATGCGAAGGTGTTCAACCGGCAGCTCATGGACGAACTCGGCGTGGTGGACATGACGGAAATGCTCTCGAAACACGGCGGCCTCGGCTCCGCGATCATCGCCGGTGGCAACGAGGAAGTCCGCGGCGACCTTGAGGGCGACCGGCAAGATCCCAAGAGCATGACGATGCGCGGGCTCACGATTAACAATCCCCGCCGCGACGGCTTCCTCCGCGCCGACACCGCGCTGATGGATTCGTTCGACGTCGAGCGAGTCGACGCCCTCGGCGGTTCCAATTCGCTGCTCTTCGGCTCCGGTGACGCCGGCGGCGTGATCACCACCAATTCCAAACGCGCCGCCCTCGGTCGCCCACTGCGCGGCACGCTCGGCGCCGGCGGGGACTCCGAAGGCAGCCGCCGCTACACCCTCGATCTCGGCGCGGGCTTCAAATACTGGGGCTTCCGCATCAACGCGGTCCACGGCGACACGAAATATTTCCGTCCGGCCAACCGCCAGTTGAACGAAGGCCTGACCCTCGCGACGACGGTTCGGCCCTGGAAGAATCTCGAGATCCGCGGCGAGTGGCGTCACTTGATCCGCAACACCACCTATCCCAACTCGGGCATCGTGCGCGCCCCGCTCACCCAACTGCTGCCGACCGGCGAACGGGTGGACAATCAGAGCACGCGTTACTTGGCGGCCTTCCCGAACGCGAGCGCGCTGACCGATGGTCTCGTCGACGTCACCAAAGCCGATACGCTTTTCGGCCCCTACTACGCCTTTGCTTTTAAGAACCTCAGCAAATCCGTCGTCGCCGAAGCCAAGCTGGCCGAGGGCCTCGGCGTGCAGGTGCGCTACGGCCACGATGCGCGCGTGAACAACGCGCTGAGCCCGACGAACAACTCGATCTTCGCCCCGGGAGCCGCCGGCAATCTCTATGTGGATCCCGCGACTGGACAGGTCGGCACGAAGTGGGCGTTCAACATGAACTTTCCCGTGCTGAATCCTTTTCACACCGGCGCTCGTGGCTACCGCGCTGCGCTGGCCTACCAAAAAAATCTCGGCCGGTGGGGCTCTCACCAAGCCAGCGCGTTCTTTCAGGACATGCAGTCCTGGCAGAATCAGGATCAGTGGCGATTCTACGAAGCCGATGCCTCGGGAAATGTGCCCATCAATCCGGCCCAAATCCGTTTGGCCGACTCCGGCCGCATCCCGATTCCTTCGGTCTGGGTCCCGATCAACCCCACTCAACTCGTCGGGGGCCAGAAATGGCCGTTCTCCTCGCTCGTCCATCCGAACGGAAAAACCTACGTCTCCCAACCGCAGATCTTCGCCGGCGCCGTCCCTCCCACCGCCGGCAATCCCCTCGGTCTTTCCGGTCCGATCAATGCCGCCACCGGTCAGAGCACCAACGGAGCCTTTACCCACGACGACACCGACGAACGCAGCCACGGCTTTAGTCTTTTCAGCGAATGGTGGAAAGGCCGCATCGACACCATGGTCGGCTACCGCGCCGAGGAAGCGACCGGACTCCGCACCAACACCGGCCTGCAACGCGGCCCCATCACTTACGACAGCCTGACGACCGGCGCCGTCATCGACACGCCCCTGCGCGGGGTGCGTCTGTCGGTGAACTACGCCACCAACGCCAAGATCAACTTCGACACCACCCGCGACATCTACAACCAACCGCTGCCTCCCGGCAAAGGCGTGAGCAAAGACATCGGCCTGAAATTCGGGATGTGGCAGGACCGCGTGTCAGGCAATTTCAACTACTACCAATCCGAAGCCCAGAACTTCACGGCCTCGATCGGCAACCGCAACGACGTCGATCCCGACGGCATCAACGGCCGCAACGGCGGTCCTTCCTACACCTACAGCAAATCTTCCGACGGCTACAACCTCTCCCTCTCCGCGCGTCCAACCCGGGGCTGGGAAATCCGCATCAACTTCGCCACCGCCAACGGCAGCGAGCGCACCGACGTCAACCTGCCGCAATTCTACAACGACCAGTTCAACACCACCACCGTCAGCGGCCAGACCGTCGTCGGCGTCCGCGCCACCGCAGGAGGAACCGTCACGCCCCTGCTCGTGCCCTCCGATCCGCGCAACCCGGCTTCAGCCCGGATTCCTCTTTCGATCGCGATGATGAAGGATCCGAACAGTCCTCATGTCGCGCAGCTCGACATCGAGTCCGGCCAGATCCTCAACGCCGAATTGCTCGGCCTCCTCACCCCGGGTGTCGGCACCGGCGTCACCGGACTCCCGCTCAGCGATCACCAACTCGGTTTCGTCTCGCCTTCCGGCGGCACGCTGATCGTCCGCCGCGCTGGCGAAAAAACCTTCGGCTACGCAGAGCGGAGCTACAGCCTGATCAACCGCTATCAGTTTACCGCAGGGAAACTCCGCGGGTTCGTCGTCGGCCTCAGCAGTAGCCTCCGCGACAATCACCGCGCTTACATGTTCACCGACGCCGCCGATGCGAACAAACGGAAGATGTTCTATTTTCCCGACCGCCTCCTGCACGACCTGTTCGCCACCTATCGGTTCAAGCCCGTGGGCAAGTTTCGCACCACGCTTCAGTTCAACGTCTCCAATCTGCTCGACGCCAACGAAGTCGTCTACCTCGTGCGCTCGACGAACGGCACGCTCCGCTACGCGCAATGGCTCAACTCTCCGCGCAAGCTGGGCGTCACCACCACAGTGAGTTTCTGACGCCCGTCCGCCGCCCGCCCCATGACCAACACTCGATCGCTACGCTGGGCCATTGGCGGGCTGCTGTTTTTTTCCACCGCGATCAACTACCTCGATCGACAGGTCCTCTCGATTCTCGCGACCACCATTCAGGCCGAGCTGAAGATCGACGATGTCGGCTACGCGAAAATCACCAGCTACTTTCTCCTGAGCTACACGATCATGTATGCCGTGAGCGGGCGGCTGGTGGATTTCCTCGGCACTCGTGTCAGCATGATCCTCGCGGTCACCGGCTGGTCGATCGCGGGCATGCTGCATGGCCTGGCCAATTCGGTCGTCCAATTGTCCGCGTGCCGGTTTCTGCTCGGCTCGTTTGAGGCGGCGAACTACCCCGGCGGCGCCAAGGCGATCGCAGAGTGGTTCCCGCTCAAGGAGCGCGCGCTGGGCATGGGTATTCTCGGCGCCGGCGGGACGGTCGGCGCCGTCGTGGCTTTCCCCTTGGTCACCTACCTCGCGCTCACTCACAGCTGGCGCATGGCGTTCGTCGTCGTAGGCGCGCTCGGCTTCCTCTGGGTGCTGGCGTGGCTGGCCGTTTGTAAACCAGCCGCGGCGTCCAATTCGAGTTCGGAGTCCTCTTCGACCGGAGGCGCCGCAGTCGCGGAGAGACCCTTCGGCCTGCGGGAGCTGCTGTCGTATCGCCGGACCTGGGGCTGTATTTTGGTCCGCGTATTCACGGATCCGATCATCTACTTCATCAGCTTCTGGGTGCCGAAATACCTGGCCGCGAACCACGGCTACACGCTGGCCGACATCGGCAAATACGCGTGGATGCCGTTTGCCGCGCTCTCCGTCGGTCAGATCGCCGGCGGCGCTTTTACCAGTTGGGTGGTGGGCCGGGGCGCGGATCTCGACCGGGTTCGCAAGCGCCTGATGCTGGGAGCCTCCTTGCTCGTGCTGATTTCCGGGGCCGTGGTCGCGACGACGGCCAGTCCGTTGGTGGCGCTCGCCGGCGTCGCCTTTCTGGCGCTGGGTCACGGGCTGTGGGGCAATATTGCCGTGCCGGCGGAAGTCTTCCCCTCGCACAGCGTCGCCTTTGTCACCGGCCTCGGCGGCACCCTCGGCGGAGTCGCCGGCATGATCTCCCAATTCGGCATAGCGTGGGCCGCCGGCCATCAGGGCTATTCCTACATTTTTGCCGTCTTCAGCATTTGTCCGCTACTCGCTTTTGTGGCGGTCAAACTTTTGGTCGGCCGCTTGGGAGAAATTTCCTCGCGCCTTTCCCCGGGAGCCCAGAGCCATGTCTAACAAATTGCGTATCGCCATCGCGGGTGCCGGCCAAATGGGTCTCACCCACGCCGAAGCCTTTCGCGCGTGCGGCGCCGATGTGGTCGCTGTCGTCGACCAAGATCTGACACGGGCCCGCCCACTCGCTTCCTCCTGCGGCGCCGCGGCGTTTCGCACGGTCGAGGAAGCCCTGCGCGAAGGCCCCGCCGCCCTCAGCATCTGCCTCCCGCACAGCCTGCATTTCGACGCCGCGATGGCCGCGGTGCAGTGCGACGTCGCTCTCCTCATCGAGAAGCCGCATTGCACCTCGCTGGAAGAATCACGGGCGCTGCGGCAGGCCTGCGTGGAGCGTGGCGTGCCCGCCATGGCCGGATTCACCCACCGCTTCCTCGCCACCTCGCTGAAGCTCAAGTCGCTGATCGCCGCCGGCCGCCTCGGCCGGATCGATCTCGCGGTGGACCGCCTCGTCGCCAACTCCCTGGGCGATCACGCCCCGGCCTGGTATCGCGATCGCGCGATCGCCGGCGGCGGCATCGCCATGATCGGCATGATCCACTCGATCGATCGCTTGCGGTGGTTGCTGGGCGCAGAAATCACCCGCGTGTTTGCACTCACCCGGCCACCGGTTTCTCCGGCCGACGTGGAAAACACCGCACTCGCGCTCCTCGAATTCTCCAACGGCGCGCAGGCGTCGCTCATCGCACACCGCTCGCCCGTCACCGGACACCAACGCGCACATCGCTACGAACTCTTCGGCGAACACCTCAACGCGCACTGCTCGGTCGGCACGTTTGACCATCAAGAGTTGGAGTTCGTCGGCCCGAGCGCACCGGAACGCGAAATCGTCACGGACGATCGCCCGTTCGTCACCGAGATCCGGGAGTTCACCTGGGCGCTCGTCGACGGACGCGTGCCCACTCCGGACCTGCTCGATGCCGAGATCGCGCTCGGCGTCGTGCTCGCAATCTACGAGTCCGCGCAAACCCACCAACCGATCGACCTGCCGAAATTTCTCTCCGACAACGCCGCGCTCTCCCGCTCCTAACCGCCACCGTCATGCCCGACCAAATCTTCCTCTCCAAATACAGCCCGCTGAAAAACATTCTGTTTGCCGACGACTTCGACGAGGGCGTTAACGGCTGGTGCGAGCTGATCGGCAACCACGACGGCGATCTCAATAAAGTCCGCAAGGTCATGGAGGACCTTCGTCCACCCCAACTCTCCAACGGTAACTTCTTCGACATCGGCAGCCACGGCTCCCTCTCCGGCACCTACTCGCTGAAACTGGCGACGCGCGCCAAGGCCGGGCACATGGCCCAGGCCATCAAGCGCGCGACCTCCCGCGGAGACGGCCGCGTGCGCGTCGAGTGCTACTTTACCTACAAGTCCGAGCAGATCTTCGGCGCCGCCACCAACTGGGACGGCAACGTCGATCCCTCCGAGACCAACTTCGGCGATTTCACGATCAGCAACGACATCTGCGAAGGCGACGACGGCTCACGCTACCACTGCGCGCTGCGCTACCTGAACACCGACAAAGACGGCAAACTCGTGCAGCACTGGATGTATAAGACCTCCGTGCAGCCGAGCACCAAGATGGTGATGTCCGGTATGGTGAAGCCCAACTACGACTACCACGTCGTGAACGAAAATGACTGGAAGCCGATTCCCGGCGGTCACCAGCCGCTCTGCTACAACGAGATTCCGACCAAGATCAACTGGCACTACCTGCGCTGGGACTTCGACACGCGACTGCGGCGCAACGTCGAACTGCAGGTGAACAACAACGTCATGTCCCTGCACGATATTCCCGTGCCGATCTACGAACACCGCTACAAGGCGCTGAACCGTCTCATGAATTTCTGTCTCGATGTCCGCACGCACCGCCCGGTGCGGAATTTCCTCTTCATCGATTCAGTCGTGGCGTCTTTCGATCAAGCATGAGCGCGCTGCGCGGCATCAACCTGTTTCCCTGGGACGTCGCGGACGAAGGCGCGCAGGCCTGCGTCGGCACGATCGCCAACCTCGCCTGCAACACCGTCATCCTCAGCCCAAACTACCACCGCGCCCGGCTCTTCCGCCCCCGGACCCTCGGTTTCTACAACCGCCCCGTCGATTGGTGCGACTTCCGGCCCGACACCTCGCTCTACGAGGAACCCGGTCTCCTGCCGCCGATCAATCCCGACGCCCGCTGTGTCGATGGCTGCCACCAGGCGGCGGAAGCCGCCCGCGCTCGCGGTCTCGACGTGATCATCTCGGTGATCGGTTGCCACAACACCACGATCGGTCTGAGCCATCCCGAACTCTGCATCGAGAACGCGTGCGGTGATCGCTACGCGTTCGCGCTGAGTCCGGCGCAGCCGCGGGTGCGCTCGTTCCTCGGCAGCCTCGTGCGCGACCTGTGCCGGCAATACCGGCCGAGCGCCCTCCTGCTGGACAGTTTTTCCTATCTCGATGCGGTGCACCGCGAGCACCACGAGTTGATGTTCGTCAGTCCCGGTGCCTTCGGAAAACACCTCCTGTCGCTCTGCTTTTGCCCCGCTTCCTGCGAGCGCCTCCGAGGCGCCGGTATCGATCCGATGGCGTTGCGCGCCCTCGTCGTGAAACTGGTCTGGCGCGCGGTGACCGACACTCCCGGTCCGCGTTCTCCGGAGGCCGAACGCGACGAACTCACCGCGCTCCTGCTCGAGTTTCCGGAATTTCTGGCGGCGGCCCGCGTTCGGTCGGAAATCGTGCACGAATTGCTGGTTCACGTCGCGGGAATCGCGCGCGAAGAGGGCGTTCGACTGCACAGCCAGAGCGCGCTGCTAGCACGACCAACGTCGCGCGTCTGGACGGAAGGCGCCGGACTACGCACCCGCGCAGAGTCCTGCGAAAAGATTTTCATCCAGGCCCATTGGCCGTCGGCGCGCGAAGCGATTCACGACCTGAGCTGGGCGGCAACGGTGCTGCCGGCCGACCGCTTCGTGCTCGGGACGATGACGAGCGAGGACAACGTCGCGACCGAAGCCGACCTCGTGCAACGCGCCGTGGCGGCGAAGCGCATCGGTGCCGCCGGCGTCAGTTTCTACAACTACGGCTTACTCTCCCCGGCGCGCCTGGGCTGGATCCGCCGGGCCAACGAAGGGTTTTTATGATCAATCATTCCTACACGGCGGTGGTGGAGCGCAACGTGACGTTCGCGACCGAGTTGACGACCGAGCCCTATGAGGTCGCGTGGGCCCGCGAAGCCCGCATCTTCGTGCGCGCGCTCGATCTCTCCGGCGAGATCGAGGCGACGGCCGAAATCTCGCCAGACGGACTTTTCTGGATACCGGAAGGCAGCCCGCCCGTGAAAGTGGCCCAACCCGGCCTGCTCTCGTTTTCCGTGCGCGAATTCGGACACTGGTTGCGCGTGGTGCTGAGGAACCGGAGCGCCGCGCCCTCGGCTCGCGTGATCGTCTACCTCGCGTTGAAGGAATAAAACTACCCTCATGACGTTCCACCGCGCCTCACTCACGGTCTGCCTCGCGTTGATCTTGCTGCCCGCGTTGCGCGTCGCCGCCGTCACGCGCATTCACGTCGCCCCTCAGGGCAACGACGCCCACGCCGGATCTGCCGAACGTCCGCTGGCCACGCCTCAAGCCGCGCGCGACCAAGCGCGGCGCATCATCGCCGGCGGGCTCAGCGAACCCATCGAAATCGTCTTCGCCGCAGGCACCTATCGCTTGGCGTCGCCTCTCGAACTCCGTCCCGAGGACTCGGGCACCGAAAAATCTCCGGTCACGTGGCGCGCCGCACCGGGCGCCACGGTCGTCTGGTCCGCTGGCCGGGCTATTCCGCAGAAATGGAGCAAGGGCGCCGACGGCGTCTGGCACGTCGACCTGACGAAAGTCGGTCCGGCTACATGGAATTTCCGCCAGCTGTTTGTCGCCGGTAAACGCGCCACTCGCGCGCGCTTTCCAAATGCCGACGCGCCCAATCCATTTCTCTACGCCACCGGCGGCGATCTCGATCACGCGATGATCGCACCCTCCTTGGTAAAGGAGGCGTGGGGCCGCGCCCGCGACACGCAGATCAACCTCGTGCCCCAGTGGAAGTTTTTCAACCAGTGGAACACCGTCACCAAGGTCGATCCGAAGACCGGCCGCATCGACTTCGCCGACAGCGAGCGCCACGCGAAAGTCATCCCGGGAAATTGGTTCTGGATCGAGGGCGTGCGCGAGGAACTCGACCAACCCGGCGAATGGTTCTTCGACCGGGAAGCCCGCCGTCTCCAC
>JBILLY010000145.1:0-8567 GCA_044375835.1 Opitutaceae bacterium | reverse complement strand
CGGAGGGCGACCAGCGCCTGTATGCGAAACCAGAGATTCTGCGCTTCGAGCGGCTGGCGGAGGCAGCAGACCTTGGCGGTGTCGAGATAGGGGAGGGCCTCGGCGTGCCGGTTCAGGAGCACGAGGTCGCGGCCCGTGGCGTGGTTCAAGCCGCAGTGATTCGCGTCGAGGGCGAGGCCTTTCAGGTATTCGACGTTGGCCCGTTCGAGCAGCCGGGGGTCGTGGTGGCCGTGTTTCCACTGCGACCAATAGCAGTCGCCGAGCAGCGCGAAGACGGTGGCGTCGGGGCGCAGACGGAGCGCCGACTCGAACAGGGGGATGGCCTCGGCGTAGTGTCTTTTCTCCAGCGCGGTGCCGGCTTGGTCGACCAACCGATCCCACGCGGAGGCATGGGCCGATACGGGCGGTGGAGTGCGGCCGACCGGCGACGACATGGGTCGGTCGCAACCCGCCGCGAGCAGGGAGAGGCCAAGGAGGGCGAGGGTGACGGTTGCCGCGGCGCGCGGGCGCAGGGTGGAATTCATCAAGGCCGCCCGGCAGCGCAGGCTTCGACCGCGGCGTGCGGCCTGGTCGGCCGCAGCCCGCGACGGCGGGGTTCGGTGGAGCGCGGCGTCAGCGGTCATGCGAAACGTTGGGCCGCCGCTCGGCGACGTGCCAGAGCACGCCGGAGGGATCGACCACATAGGCGACACGCAGACCCCACGGTTGCAGCGCGGGGGCCTTGGGCGCCGGCACGCCGAAGGTCCGCGGCAGGTCGAGCGAGACGAGGTGCGCCCACCACGCGTCGAGGTCGTCGACCATGAGCTGCAGCATGAAGTTTTCGGCCCACTCTTTCTGGAAATAGTTCTGCAGGAGAAAGCTGGTTGAACCGATCCGGAAGATCGCCACTTCGCCGTCCAGCACCTTGGCAAAGCCGAGCGCGGTATAGAATCGTTTGGAGAGATCGAAATCTCTGGCGGGCACGAAGGGGCGCGCGGTCTCGGTTCCGGTGGCAGGATTCATGGGTAAGGTGCCGGGTTTCGGGTTGGCAAGGGCGCGGGCCGTCACTCCAGCGTGAAGCCGATGGGGACGACCAGACGGGTGGGTGCGGGCACGCCGTCGATGCGGGCGGGGCGGAAGCGCCATTGTCGGACGGCGGCGATCGCCGCCGCGGAAAACGCGGGCTGCTCTCCGGAGAGAGCGATCACATCGGCCGTCCGCCCCTCGCGATCGACGATGAACGCGACCCAGACGAGGCCTTGGACGTAGGCCTTGCGGAGTTCGAACGGGTAGGCCGGCTTCGGCATGGCGAGGGCGGCCGGCGGCTGCGCCTGGCGGCCCTCGTGCTCGGCCGACCCGTAGAAACGCGGGCCGCCGTCGACGCGGGTCCTGCCCACCGCGATCATGCGGCGCGCGAGGTCCGGGTCCGCAAGGTCGCGCCGGATTTGCTGCTGCAGGGCACGCTGCTCGGCGTTCAACGGCGGCGCGGTGACGCAGCCGCCGCCCGTGAGGAAAACGGCGGCGGCGAGGAGGAGGGAGAAGCGGGAGGAGCGGTTCACCGGCAGGAAAGCCGAGGGTGAGGAAGCGTCGTCTACGGCTGGCTGGGCACCTTTGCAGTCACCGGCGCAGCGGGCTTGGGCGCGGGTTCCGGTTGGGGCGTCGGCGCGGACGCCGTTTCCGCCTTCGCCCATTGCGGATGCACGCGGCCGCCGCTGCGGGCGGCGAAACCCTGCAGGTAGTCCGCGAGCGGGCCCAGGCCCACGCCGGCGCGCCGCGTATCGACGCTCGCCTCGTCCTCCAGCGGCAACGGCTCCCACTCGCCGGCGCTGTTGCGGGTGACCTGGCTGCCGTAGAGCTGCTTCTGTCCTTCGCGCAACCGCACCCGATCCTCGAGCAACGCGAGACTCGACGCGCGCAGCTCGCCTTGCGCGGCCGCGGCCCGCGCCTGCGGGAGATATCTCTTCTGATAGCGGATGTCGGCATGCTGCAGAATCAGGAAGGCCGCGACCGAGGCCTTGCTGCCGAAGCGCGTCGAGCCCGGCCAGCCGTGGGCGGCGATGATTTCCTCGAGGCGCGCGATGTTGCGGGTATCGATCGCGGTCTGTTTCGCCCAGGCCTCCTTCACCTCGCGCGAATCGCGGCCGTGCTGCTTCTCCAGTTCGATCACCTCGGTGCGGTGGGCCTGGTCGGTGGTCAGCATCGCTTCCAGCTCCGCGCGCACGCCGGCGATGGCCGTGGCGTCCGGTGCGGGCGAGGCGGCCGGCGGGGCGGCGTCCGGCGCTTGGGCGCGGAGGGACGGGGCCAAGGCCAAGACGGCGAGGAGCGGGAGACGGGAGAGGGCGGCGCAGCGGTGCAGGCGGATCATGACGACGGGTGGGGACGGCATTTCTTGGGCGCGGACCCTGGGGTGGAATCGAGGCCAGCGCGAGAACCCATGACTAGTCCGGCAGGCCTTGGCGGAAAAACGCGAACGCGAGCAGCGTGGCGCGGAGCTCGATCCGCTTTTCCGGCACCGGAAAGTCGAGTTCGCGGCGCGCGAGGTCGAAGCGCCATTCGAACTCGCCGAGGGAAACGAAGAGTGCGTCGCGGGTGTGTTCACGGACCAAGTCGCCGGAGAACCCGTCGGACTCGATCCGGTCGGTTCCCAGGTGCCAGGTCAGGCGAGGTTCGGGGGCATGGGTCGGGTAGGGCTCGCGGGTGAAAAAACCATAGACATGGCAGTGCCAAAATCCGCCGGTTCGCTTGATGCGGCGCGGGCCGCCGATCTCGTCGATGCGACCCCGGAGGTTTTCCCGAAAGACGCGTCGTTCGCCGTCCACGCATTCGTTGCCGAAGGTCAGACTGCGGATGGTGCGAGGCATCGGCCGGGCTCAACGGGGAGCGACTCCGACGCCGGGTGCGGCGTGGTTGGGCCCGGGAGGAATGGAGTTCATCTGCACGCGCGGCCCCGCGCTCGTCATGGGGAGGCGATCGCCGCCCGATACCGCCACTCCAGCCGCGCGAGCCAGACGACCACGGCGCACTCGGCCAGGAGGTGGAGTTGACCGAAGACCGAGGCGCGGCCGACCAAAGTCACGGCCGCGATCACACAGACCACGCCCCAGCCGGCATTCGCGAGGGCGAGCAGCGCGATCAGACGAACCGGCCTCCGTTTGCTCATCGCCAAGGCGAGGGAAAAGGTGCCGTAGGCGCAATTGGCGGCCGCGACGGCGTAGTAGAGCGGCAGCGGAAACTGGTAGAGGCGCGCCAACCACTCCGACAGCCCGAACATCAGGACGCCGACGACGAGCGCTCCGCTGCAATCGATCCACAAGAGAGACCGAACGATCGCGGGGGCTGGGGGCGTGACGGCGTTGGATGAGGCGGACATGGGGCTTGGCCGGAGGTCAAAAGTGAGCGGCGAAAGCGTGCGTGCGAAGCGTGGCTGCGCAAGGGGATGACCTTCGGAGCGCGCCCGGCTGGGTTGCGCCCGGCGCGGGGTCAGACGCTTTTCTCCACGTGGCGCGCAAAGCGGTCCAGAATCGCCTGCCAGCCTTGGCGCTGTTGCTCGGCGGAGTGGGCGTCTTCCGCGTCGAAGGTCTCGCGCACCAGGACGCTTCCGCTCCGGGCAATGAATTCCACGACGGCGCCGCGCCCGCCGAATTCCATCTCGATCACCTGCTGCGGCACGATGCGGGTGTAGGTGCCCGCGAAATCGAAGCCGAAGCTGCCGTCTTTGGCCTCCATGCGGAACGAAAACGCGCCGCCGGCTTTCAGGTCCAAGGTCGCGGCGGTGGTATGCCAATCGTCCGAGGCGGCATTCCACTGCATGATGTCGGCGGGCGTCGTCCAGGCGCGCCAGACGGCGGCGAGGGGAGCGCTTACGGTCGTTTCGATGGTGATCTTCATGGGCGGCGGGTGGGTTTTGCGGGAAGGGATACGCGACGTCTCCCTACGATTCGAAGCGGTGTTGGCGGACATACGGCCGCGAACTTTCGGCGGGGTCAAAAGTCGAATCGCGGCCGGGAGGGCGGCGGTGTGGGCATCCTGGCCGCGGCCTAACACGGTCGGGCGGGCCGGGGTTGGCGGCGGAATAGGCGGCCGGCAGCCAGCCGATTCCCGCGGGCGCGGCCCGATGCGCTACGGCAACTCGTAGACCTCGACGAGGACCGTGCCGGTCGAGCCGCCCGTCTCCACTCTGACCGTGTAGTTGCCCGCGGGCAGGGCGGCCACCAACGCGGCGTCACGGGAGCTCGGGGCAAGGTCGAAGGCGCCGGCCCGGGCCATGGCGGTGACCAGGTCTGAACCGCCGCCCCAATTGTCGTTCGCGCCGATCTCCCGCTCTCCCGCGTAAAGTTTGAGTCGGGGATCCGCCGCGGCTCCGACGACCCCGAGGGCCGACAGCGTCGGGCCCACGGCGCGGACCAGGACCCGTTTCTCCCCGCCGCCGGCCACGACAAATCCGGCGGTAATGCCTCCGGCGGAATCCTTGAGCAGGGACAAGTTGATCAAGCGCGGGGTGTTTGCCGTGTAGGCCGCATCCGGAGTGGCATCGTAGACCTCGGCCAACACCAGGCCGGTGCCGCCGCCCACCCCGGATATCCGCATCGATTGATCTCCCGCCGGCAGCGCGACGCTGACGGCGGCATCCGGGGAGGCCGGGCCGGAAAACGCGAAGGCGCCCACGGCCGACATCGCGGAGGCCAGGGCGGCGGATCCGCCCCAATTGTCGTTCTCCCCGGTCTTGGTGCTCCCGGTGAAGCGCTCCAGCTTGGGATCCGCCAGCACTCCCGACACGCCGACCTGCGCCAGCGAAGGCCCGGCGGCCCGGAGCACCACATCCTTGGTCTCGGATGTCCCGCCGCCGCCCACCACATAGCCGACCGTGAAGGAATCCCCCGCCTCTTGGATGGGCGCGAGCACCGACAGATTCGCCAACCGGCTGAAGGATCCCGCCGTGCCTCCGGGCGGCCCGCCGGGAACGGCGACCAGCTGTGCGCTCACCGTGGCGGCGGGGAGGCTCTCATTGTGCAGACGATCCAGCGCGGTCACCGTATAGTAATAGGTCCCGGGCAACAGGCCGGCATCCGTGTGGCTGGTTTCGGTTTCGTTGGCGGTGATCCGCACGATGTTGGCGGCGTCCTCGCGATCGATGGAGCTGCCCGTGGAGCGGTAGACCACGAATTGGCGGACCCGGTCCAAGGCGTTGCCGGTGGCGGGCGGTGCCACCCAGCTCAGCGTCACGTCGTTGCCGCGGGTTTGCGCCGTCAGATTGGCGGCGGGCGGCGGCGGCTGGTCGTCCTTCCATGGCATCGGGGGAAGCAGGGCCGGGGTCCGGAACAGCTGGTCGCGCAGCGCATCGCGCACGCCCAGCGGGTTGCCCAGCACGCTGCGGGTGCTGAAAAAGGTCTGGCCCCGCACCTGCGGCTGCTGCCGGTTCAGGCGCACTTGGTTGGGCAGCTGCGCCGGCTGGCTCCAGTTGGGGTCGGTTCCGCCGTTGTTCACCTTGTAGGCCGCCATGCCGCTGTAGATGTGGCGGCTCCCGCCCAACGCGTTCCACCAGGGCAGCAGGACGCCGTAGTTGGCGACGCTGAAGCCGACCGACCAATAGATCTGCGGCGTGAGATAATCCACCCACGCCTGCTGGATCCACTTCCGGCTGTCGGCGTAGATGTCGCTGTAGCTCTGCAGGCCGTTGGTGGCCGAGCCGGCCGGGTCGCTGGCCCGGTTGCGCCAGATGCCGAAGGGGGAAACGCCGAATTTCACCCAGGGCTTCACCGCGCGGATGCTCTCGTGGCTCCGTTGGATGAACAGGTTGATATTGTCCCGCCGCCAGTCCTGCCGGTTGGTGAAGCCGCGCGGATCGGCGGCAAAGGTGGCATCGTCGTTGAAGGGCGCGCCCGCAGCGGGAGGATACGGGTAGAAATAGTCGTCGAAGTGGATGCCATCCACATCATACCGGCGCAGCACGTCCAGGATCACGCCGATCACATGCTCCCGCACCTGCGGAAGGCCGGGATCCAAAATGCGCAGACTCCCCTGGGCGAGCAGCCACTCGGGTCGGGTCCGCGCGAGGTGATTGGGCGCAAAGGAGGCCAGCGTGGCGACGTTGCTCACGGCGCGGAACGGATTGAACCACGCGTGCACCTCGAGGCCGCGCTGCCGGCAGGCGGCGATGAGGAATGCGAGGGGATCGTAGGCGGGTTCCGGCGCCCGGCCCTGCCGCCCGGTCAGATCCGCGCTCCAGGGCTCGAGCTGGCTCTCATACATCGCGTCGCACTGGCTGCGGACCTGGAAGTAAACCGCGTTGATGCCGGTGGCCCGCAGCTGATCGAGCAGCTGGAGCAGCTCGGACTGCTGCGCCGCCACGGAAAGCGTGTTGGTGCTCGGCCAGTCGATGTTGCCGAAGGTGGCGATCCACGCGCCCCGCAATTCATGCTTCGGGGGGCTTTGTCCGACGCCGGACAAGGGCAGCAACATGAGGAGTGCGCCAAGGAGTGATCGGAGCGAAAGCGGAATTGCCATCATCGGGCCGCGGGGAAGCTGATTTGCCGCGTGGGGCGGTGCCGAAGCAAGACTCTAACCGGTGGCTGGAAAACGCCCGGTTTTGACCGGGCGGGTTCCGCTGCGGCGGTTGGCCGCGTCGCGGCGCGGGGGTGCGAGGGGGTGTTCGGGGCGCTTGCGGACCGGCGCTGCCACGCGGCGACCTTGCGGCTGACTTCGTGGAGGTTGCCGAGGTGCAGCGTGGTGCCGAGCCAGCGGTTGGTGACGGTGGTGCGCGCCTTCAACTCGGCGGCGAGGGCGACCTTCCAGTCGGCGGACTTGCCGTCGGCGGCCAGCGCGGCGGAGTTTTTGCGGCGCTGCTTGAGCAGCCGGGCGAGTTCTTCCTGCCAGACGGCTTCGCGCGAGTCGCGCAGGGTGGCGGCGAGGTGCGGGCCGCGCCCCACGGCGTGCCGGTGCTCGCGCACGAGGTCTTTGGCAAAGTCGCCGGTGCCGATTATCCAGCCGCGGGACATCTCGTCGAAGCGCTGCGCCTTGCGGGCGGGGGCGTCTTCCGCGAGCCAAGCGAGGTAGGCGAGGTAGGCCTTGCGGCCGGCCGGGGTGTCGCGCAGGGCGCCGGCGTGGTCGAGGGCGGGTTGCGGGTCATACCACGCGGGGCGGAGGGCGGGGGCGGCGAGCCAACGCAGGCTGGTCCACGGGAACTCCGGCAGTCCGGCCACTGCGCGCAGGCGGGCGCGGACGGGGTTGAGGTGGATATAGTGGCAGAGAGGGCCGAGGCCGGCGTCGGGATCGACGACGAGACTCTTGTAGCGGCCTTGGAACAGGTGGCCGCGCTCGGCGCGGAGCCGGTTGAAGCGGGTGGCGAAGGTGCCCTGGAGCCAACGCATGCCCTCGACGAGGTTGGCGCGCGGAGTGGAGAGAGCGAGGTGGTAGTGGTTCGACATCAGGCACCACGCGTGGACGCGCCAGCCGGTCTTGGCGCAGGCCTCGTCGAGGCAGCGGAGGAAGGAGGCCTTGGCTTTGTCGCCGCGGAAAATGTCGGCGCGGTAGTTGCCGCGGTTGAGGACGTGGTAAACACCGTCCTCGGATTCGAGCCGGAGCGGGCGGGCCATGGCGGGGTGAATCAGGCGGGGACTATCGCGCGGTCAACCCCAAACCCCAAAGCCTGACCCTGTCCGGCTGCTGCAGAGTCGATGCCAGCCGTTCATAATAATTGCCCAACGTCAAAGATCAGCCGTGGGCGTGGCTAGCGTCTTGTTCGGCTCCTTACTTTTCGTGCGAAAAGCTAGCAGCGAACTTAAACTCGCGAAAAAGAAAAAGCCGGTGGCCGCCAACTCCCAATAAAGTCTGCGAGACTTCTCAAGGTGCTCTTTCTCATTCCAAGCGGCAATTTCACTTTCCGAAAGCTGTCTACCTGTGGCTAAGAGTTTCTCGATCTCTTCTTCGGACCTCGGAAAGTGATTCGACTTCGCCTCGTAGGTGAGCGTCTTTCCGTCTCGCTCAAAAGTCACGAGATAGCGGCGAGGCGCGTCCTTCTGGTCGACCGATCCTTCGCGGATTTCCCGATTCTCACGAACTGTGCGCTCCAATTCGATGCCGCCGCTGATCACGAAATACGCGCTGGGCAAGAAGACCGAAACGGAGAGCCAAATGATTGTGATCTGCCGGAGGTTCATTTTGCCGAACGTCAAAGATGAGCCACGGCAGCGGCTGGCGCGAGCCGTGCGTCAGCACGGATCGTGACAGACGGTGACGTTGCTGGCGCCTTGTTGGGCCTATATTTGGCTGGAGAAACGTGTCGCACTTGAGAGCGGACTATGGCCTATTCGAAGTAATGGAATGTTTTCACGTAACCGGAGGGAATGTCGGCATCAAACACAATTCCCCCGGCTCTTGGATCACCAGGCCAGTCAGCGCATACTTCATTCCAGAGCCAATGGGAAAAAACATCTCGCAGTAAAATGTCGATGGATACTCGGGAATTATGATCAAACCACTGACGCGGCGTGCACACTTCTACAAAGCACGAGCTGCCCTTCGAGAAATACTTGGATTCGGCATGTGATCCGAGTCGTTTGGGTATGTGGGGAACGAATTAACAGCCTTCT
>JBILLY010000219.1:0-7226 GCA_044375835.1 Opitutaceae bacterium | reverse complement strand
GGGGGGGGGGGTGTGTTGGGGGGGGGGGGGGGGGGGGGGGCGGGCGGGGGGGGGGGGGGGGGGGGGGGGGGGGGGGGGGGGGGGGGGGGGGGGGGGGGGGGGAGCGACGACGGTGTTGAGGGTGATCTTCAGGTCGTCGATGCGCCAGTTGGCGGTGCTGGCGCCGGGGCTGCCGGTGCCGCTGTGGCCGTAGAGGCGGAGCGTCACGGCGGAGCCGGTGGTGGAGATCAGATTGGTGAAGGTATGGGACTTCAGGGACCAGCTGCTGTTGTTGGTGATCGTGCCGGTGGCGACGGCGGTGTCGTAGTTGTCGATGCTGGTGAAGACGGAGTAGGCCTGCGGGCCGGTGGAGGTGCTGCGGGTGCCGAAGCTGAGGGCGGAGAGATTGAGCTGTTTGCCGGCGGCGGGAGTGAGGGTGAGCTCGAAGTAGGCGGAGCCGGCGGCAGCGGTGTTGAGGGTGCCGATGCGGGCGGCGGCGCCGGCGTTGCTGGTGCCGGTGGCGCCGGTGTAGCCGGACGAAGCGGACGTGGTGCTGATCATCGTCGTCGTGCCGTTGTTGTTGTTCTGGGTCACGGTGCCGCCCGTGACGTCGGCGGGCAGGCCGCTCGTCGGAGTGGCGGCGGCGAAATCCCAGGCGACGGTGGCGGCGGCGGAGGCGGTGCTGACGGTGACGGCGGCGGCGGCGCTGGTGGCGGCGGGGTTGACGCCGTTGGTGACGACGACGTCGTAGCTGCCGGCGTCGGCGGCCTGGGCGTTGGAAACCGTTAGGGAGGCGGTGGTGGCGCCGGCGATGTTGCCGCCGTCGACGAGGGCGACGGTGTCCTTGCGCCACTGATACGCGAGGGGGGCGGTGCCGCCGGCGACGACCGTCAGGGTGAAGGGCGAGCCGGTGGTGGCGCTCCGGGCGGCGGGCGGCGTGACGATGACGGGGGCGGCGGGATTGACGACGAGGGCGGCGTTGGCCGAGGTGGCGGAGGAGACGCTGTTGGTGACGACGACGTTGTAGTCGGCGGCGGCGTCGGCGGCTTGGACGTTGGCGACGGTGAGGGTCGCGGTGGTGACGCCGGAGAGGTTGCCGCCGTTGGCCAGGTTGGCGGTGCCCTTGCGCCACTGGTAGGTCAGCGTGGGCGAACCGGAGGCGGCGACGGAGAAGCTGACGGTGGAGCCGGCGGCGACGGTGCGGGCGGCGGGCGGGGCGGTGATCGCGGGCGCGATGCCGGTGATGACGAGGGCGGCGTCGGCGCTGGTGACGGAGCCGGCGGCGTTGGAGACGACCACGGTGTAGGTCGCGACGTCGGCGGCGGTCACGGTCGCGAGCGAGAGCGTGGCGGTGGTGGCGCCGGCGATCTCGACGTCGTTTTTCAGCCATTGGTAGGCGAGGGGGGCGTCGCCGTTGGCGGCGACGGAGAAGGCGGCGTTGCCGCCGAGCGGGGCGCTCTGGCCGGAGGGTTGGGTGACGATCGTCGGGGCTCCAGTCGCGGTCTGCCCGTCGACGACGGTGCGGAGGGCGGCGCGGATGGTGGGCAAGAGGTCGGTGAAGAACGTGTAGCCGGTGTCGGACTCGAGCTGGGCGGCGGAGGTGATGTAGTTTTGCCAGGGGTTGCTGCGGATGCCGGCGATGTTGGGGATCTTGAGCGCGATGACGCGGGTGGAGGTGGTGATGCGGCTGGCGGCGGTGCCGGAGCCGAGCGGGACGACGACGGCGATTTTCCAAACGTAGCCGGGGATCGCGACGCCGCTGGCGATGGTGGAGCCGGCGAAGCCGCCCGGGCCGCTGACGATGAGGACTTCGTTGCCGGCGGTGGCGAGGGAGCGGCAGTAGGTCTCGAAGCTCGCCCAGACGCCCTGGTTGTTGTCCGGCGCCTGGGGCACCATGTTGGACATGTAGAATGTAACCTGATTGTCGGCGACGGTGACGGTGCGGTCGCCGGAGGGGCACATGTGGCCGCGGTCGTAGCCGGAACCGGAGTAGTCGGTCGTCAGCACCTGATAGTAGCCGCTGGGCAGGGTGGTATCGACGGAGAAGTCGGAGCGCCCGCTGGAGCCGATGTCGGTGGCGGTGAGGTTCCAGGCGACCCAGTTGGGCTCGCGGGTGGTGTTGTTGTAGTCGAGGGCATATTGGGCGCGCTGGATGAGATACTTCGTCTGGCTGGCGGGATCGGCGGTGGCGCCGCTGGGGTTGCCCAGCTGCATCTGCAGAGCGGTGCCGATGTTGGCGTGCAGCACATTGACGAGAACCGCCAAGGAGACTGCCGCGGTGGAAGCGAAGCGGCGAAGGAACGACATAGGGTAGGCGGCAGTCCGCCAGATTCATGCCAGAAGTAAACTGTCGAACAGGCTCCGCGGGTGACTTCGGGATGACGGCGCGCGTGGCGCCCCCGGGATGGGCGTCAGCGGGGCGCGGCCGGGGCGCCGGCGGAGGAAAGCGCGGCGGAGAGCGCGGCGAGCGTGGCGGTCGCCTCCGTGGAAAAGAGAAACCGGTCGCCGCCGAGCTCGTGCCGCAACGCGAGCAGCAGGTCGGGCGAGGGCCGTCGCATGCCAAGCAGGGTTTTCACGCGGTCGTGGATGCCATCGAAGCGCCGGGCGGCGAGGTCGAGTTCGACCAGGCAAGACAGGGCGGCCTGGTCGAGCGGATCGACCTGGGTCGCGCGGACCAGCAAGAGGCGCGCGGACTCCGCCGCTCCGAGCCGGTCGAGTCGGCGGGCGACGGACAGAAGGGTGGCGCTGCGAATCCGGGGGTCCTGCAGCAGCGGCGCGAGAAACGTGCGGGACGCGGCGGCATCGCCCAGGCCTTGGTGGGCGATGGCGAGCAGGCCGCCCAACGTCGCGGCCAGGACGGGCGGCGGATCGGGGAGGCCGGCGCGCAACGCGCGCACGGCATCGAGCGCCGCGGGGTAGTCGCGCGATTCGATCTGGGCCTCGATCACCAGCAGATCGAACGTCGCGGTCTCCCAGCCGGCGCCGCCGGCGTGGCGGGTGAGGCGGAGGGCGAGCGCAGGATCGCCGGCGGACGCGGCGAAGTCCGCCAGCGCGAGGCGGGCGGCGGGATCGGCGGGAAATTCGTCGAGGTAGGATTCGATCTCGCGATCGCGGCGCACGGTGTCGCCGGCGGCGTGGTATTCGCGGATCAACTCCCGGCGGGGTTCGGGCCGGTCGGGTTGCGCGAGGCGGAGGCTGAGGACGACCCGGCGGGCCTCGTCGGTTTGGCCGGTCGTGCGCAGCCAGTCGGCGAGGTCGCGGTGGAGCGCGGGATCCGCCGGATTTTCGGACGCGAGCTGCCGCAGGCGGACGAGGGCGAGCGAGCGCAGGCCGCGCTCCCAATCGATTTTGGCCTCGAGATGCCGGCCGGCGCGGGTCGCGGAGACGGCAGGGTCGCGGCGGATCAAGTCTTCGGCTTCGTCGAAGTTGCCGCGGGCGAGGGCGGCGGCACCGGCCGCCGTGAGGAGGAGCGACGGGGTTTCCGGGTGTTCTCCGGAACCGGGAACAAGCCGCCGGGCCAGCGCGATGATTTCGCGGTCTTCCTGCCGTTGCCACAGACCCTGCAGGAGGTCGGCGAGCAGCGTCGGGTCGTGCGGATGGAACGCGAGCCCCTCGCGCAAGGTGCGGAGCGCGTCGTCGGGCCGGCCGGCGGCCTGCAGCAGACGGGCGGCGAGGATGCGGCCGTCGCGGTGGGCAGGGGCGCGGGCCAAGCCGGCGCGGGCGAACATCAGGGCTTCGGCCAAGCGGTGCTCGCGCTGGAATCGCGCCGCTTGGTCGAGTTGGTGTTCGCCGATCGAGGTGCGGAACCGGTCCCAGCGATGGGGCAGCGCGACGTCCGCGAATCGGACCGTGACAACTCCGCGCCGGAACCGCGCATAGCCGTAGACGGTGATCGCGCCCGCGAGCCAGGTGCCCACGGCGATACCGGCGGCAAGCCCGAGGATCACGCGCCACCGCAGCCGGCGCCAACCCGGCGGGCTACCCGGGCGAACGAACCAGCCGACCACGCCGGCAGGGCGGCGCAGGCGGCGGAGCGGGGCGGAGAGTTTTTCAAACGACGGCACGGCGTGTCGGCGGGAGGACGGCGACGGCGTTTTTTGACACGGCGGGCCGGCTTGGCAATCCCGGTTGCGGTTGCCGCGCGGGATGCGGCGCGGGCGCGTCGGGAGGGCAAGTGCGCGCCGGAAATTGGCGCCGGAGGCGGTCTTCCGCCGGTCGGTGCGGCAGTTCCCGCTTGTCGCTTGGGCGGTCCGGCAAATGCTGTTGGGTCCGCACGCATGGCAGACCCGCACCGTATCGTCCGCGCTTGGCTGGAATCCCCCGTCTCCGGGGTCATAGAGCTGAACCGCGATTGGGCGCGGCGCGCCCCCCCGCGGTTTTCGCTGGGGAAACAGTGTCTCACTCCCGACGCGCTGAGCCCGGCGCCGGCCTCGGCGGCGGCGCGGACCCTCGGCTACCATGCATCCGGGGGCGGCGACGTGGCGTTTGTCCTGTCGCTCGGTGCCGGCAGCGCGGTCGATCCCGCGCGGGACACGGTTTATTTGGCCGGTGACTTCAACGACTGGCAGCAGGCGGTGGGCCGGCCGGAGTGGCAGATGTTGCCGGCGGAGTTGGACGGCGAGCGCGTGTTGCGGTGGACAGGGAACGCGGCGGGGTTCTTCGGCGGCGAAGCGGTGCGTTTCAAGTTCGTGACCGGCGAACACCAATGGCTGACGCCGCCCGCGGAGGCCGCCAATCTCGTCCGCGACGCGCAAGGCAACGTCAACCGCTACGTCGACGCGGCGCGGACGGGGGCGCACCTCTGGCGTTTCACGGTTTCTGAGCCGCTGAGTCTCGCCGAGGCGATGAGCGTGGACTGGGCGGAGGGCGGCGACGGCGCCGTGCCGCTCGTGCCGGGGCCGTTCTTCTTCGATCTGAAAACCGACCTGCCGCTGGGCGCGATCGTGCGCGGACCGGAGACAATCTTCCGGCTCTTCGCGCCCCGCGCGCAGAGCGTGACGCTGGGGATCGCGCGGGAAACCGGCGACGCGGAGGAGCCGCTGTATTTTCCGATGGCGCGGCGGCCGGATGCGGACGGCGCGGCGGGAGTGTGGCAGATCGCGCTCGATCGCTCGCTGCACGGATGGTTCTACTGGTATTCGGTGGGCGGGGAGGCCGGGAGCGGCTTCGATCCGCGGCACCGGGTGCTCGATCCCTACGCGGCGGCGGCCGCGGGGCGCGACGGACCGGGTATCGTGCTCGACGCGGCGTGGATGGGGCAGGGCGACCGGAGCTTTGCGACGCCGGCGTGGCACGACCTGGTGATTGTCGAAGCCCACGTGCGCGATCTCGCCCAGCACGCGCCGGTGGCGGCGACGGACGAGGAGCGGCGCGGGTTCACGGGGCTGCGCAAGTGGGTGGAGAGCGACGATTTTTACCTGCACCGGCTCGGGGTGAACTGCGTGGAGCTGCAGCCGGTGCACGAGTTCGACGATGCGTCGGTCGACGAATACCACTGGGGCTACATGACCAACAGCTACCTTGCGCCCGAGAGCAGCTACGCCCTTGCGCCGCGCGAGGCCTCCGGGGTGAAAGAACTGCAGGCGCTGGTGGCGGCGTTCCACCGGCGCGGCATGGCGGTGGTGCTCGACGTGGTCTTCAATCACGTGGGCGTGCCGGCGCACCTGATGTTCGTCGACCGGTTGTATTATTTCGAGCAGGACGCCGGCGGAGCCCTGACGAACTGGAGCGGATGCGGCAACGATCTGCGCGCGCGCTCGGCGATGGCGCGGCGTCTCATCATCGACAGTTGCACGCACTACCTCGAGGTCTTCGGCGTGGACGGGTTCCGCTTCGATCTGGCGGAGCTGCTCGGTGTGGACGTGCTGCGGGAGGTCGAGGCGGCGCTCAAGAAGGTGAAGCGCGACGTGATTTTGATCGCGGAGCCCTGGAGCTTCCGCGGGCACATCGCGGGGGCGCTGCGCGACACCGGCTGGGCGTCGTGGAACGACGGTTACCGCGATTTCGTGCGCGACTACCTGCGGGGCAACGGCGAGCCCGAGCGCATGGAGTATTTTCTCCGGGGTTCGCCATGGTATTTCGCGAAGTGGCCGGCGCAGACGATCAACTACACCGAGTCGCACGACGACCGCACCTGGATCGACATGATCACGGAGCGGCCCGGCCACAATGGCTTCGTGCCCACCAGCCATGATCGCCGCCGCACGCACCTGATGGCGGCGTTGCTCTTCATGTCCCACGGGGTCCCGATGCTCTCCGCCGGCCAGGACTTCATGCGGTCGAAGCACGGCGTGAACAACACCTACCAGCGCGGCGACCTCAACGCCCTCGATTACCGCCGGCTCTACCGCTTCCTCAGCACGCACGCCTATTTCGCGGACTGGATCGCGTTTCGGCGCGGCGAACACGGGCGCCTGCTGCGCCAGTGGACGCGGCCGAGCGAAGGCTTTTTCAAGTTCGTGCGCGCCGAAGGTTCGCCGGCATTGGCGGCGGTCTACAACGCCGACGGCTCCCAGGGTGCGCCGCGGCTGCTCTTTGCCATCAACCCGACGACCGCCGACGTCACCATCCCGCTCGGCGCCGCGCTCGCCTATCCCGCGACCGGGACGCCCGGCGGAGCGGCGCCGCACTGGGATATGCTGGCCGACCATGAGCGGTTCTACCTGTCCGATGCCCACGGCGGCCGGCGGGCCGTCGAACCGTCGCTGTGGATGCCGTCGCTCAGCTGTGCGCTGTGGATCTGCGAGATTTGAAGGGGCCGGGAGCGCAGCCTTGTCCGTATTATGCCAGAAATCGCGCCGCCAAAACCCTTGCATCCGCGGAAGCGGATAACCTTTATTCGACGGTCCGCGTTCGCGCGGCGTCACCTTATCGCAGCAATCCAACACTGAACCAACCGGAGTCCCATCATGGCAGTTAAAGTCGCAATCAATGGTTTTGGCCGCATCGGTCGCCTCGTTTTCCGCGCGCTCGTCGAGCAGGGTCTGCTCGGTAGCACCCTCGACGTCGTCGCCGTCGGCGACATCGTGCCGGCCGACAATCTCGCTTATCTGCTCAAATACGACTCCACGCAGGGCCGCTTCAACGGCACGGTCGGCTCGAAGAAATCCGCCCCGGACAAGCTCGAGGACGACGTCCTGATCGTGAACGGCAAAGAGATCCTCGTCGTCAGCGCGAAATCCCCGGCGGAGCTCCCCTGGGCCAAGCTCGGCGTGCAGCTCGTGATCGAGTCGACCGGTCTCTTCACC